>JAJXPD010000192.1 GCA_021641325.1 Opitutales bacterium | reverse complement strand
TTTTTATTGTCAACACTATTAGGCGATTGCGGGGTTTATGCTTGTGTTTTGCCCGCGTTCATAGCCTCGGTTGAAGGATTCGTAGTCTTTTAGGGGGTTGTGGGTGTGTACCGATTTTGGCTTTACTTCTCGTTGCAGGTATTCTTCGACAAGGGCGAGTTCGGTTTGGCAGATGATAGCGTAGGACTCGTTTTCGGCGAAGGTTTCCATTTCCTGCTTTTTCAGCGCGGAGCAAATTCCGCTCATAAACCCGCAGTAAAAGTCGGGTTTGCAGACGAGGCGGAAGCGTTCCCTTGCCTTGCGTTTTTCGGCGCGGAGTGCCGCCTTCATATTGTTGTACAAAAATTCGGCGACATAAAGCGCGTTATCGACGGAGTCTTCGGTTGCGTAGACGTATGCGGTGTAGTTTGAGTAGGCCATATCCGCCTGAAAGTGGTCTCGCATTATCGTTGTTATGTACGGGATTTCCCGCGCGTGTTTTGTGGTCTTAAACGAGCGTTCGGCGACTTTTTGCGCTTCGGCGGGCTTGTCTTTCAGCTCGGCTTGTTCGATTTTATATTGCGCCATCAGGCGCATTGCAATCGACATTGCGAGTTTGCATTCATTGAAGTTGCCTCGGTTGTCGTCGGCTTTGGCGAGCAGCTTTTTAATCTTGGCTATTATCTGTTGTCGGTCGGTGTTCATTATTTGCCTTGTCTTCGCTGGGGTTGGGTTCGCATATCGGTTTGAGTGCAAACGCTATCAGCGGTTCGCACCGATAGCGTTTGCAGTAGTCGCTGTATTTTAATGCGTCGAAGCGGCGGAAGCAGTCGGCGCATTCGGGCTTCGTTGAGTGTTCGGGTTTGCAGAATGTTTGGTCGCGCCAGACTAACATATTTCCTCCTCGCTTAGATATTCGCCCGTGTCTTCGGCGGGCTTTCTTTTCAGGATTTTTTTGCCCGAACACAGGCGTATTTCGAGGTTTGCGATGTCGTAGCCTTTCGGGATGTGGGCAAGTTTCTTCACGCGTTGGTAGCTGATTTCGGGGCGGACTTGGTTGTATAGCGGCGTTAGGTCTACGCCGCGTTTGTTCGCAAGTTCGGCGTCGCACACGGCGACTTTTTTGCCGTGCTTCAGAATGTCGAAGTGGCTTATTAGTTTCATAGCAATTTTTCCTTCAGTAGTTCTTCTGCGAATTTCAACGCGGCGTTGTAGTCGTCGAAAATGCGGTCAGCCGAAATTATGTCGGCGTCGCCGTCGGTCTTGTTGATGTTGTCGAATAATATTTTGTAGTATATTTTGGCGGGGCTGTCGGGTGGCAAATTGTCGGCTTCGGCAAAAAGGTTATACATACGCGAATTGGCGCGGATGCAGTCTTTGGCTCGGAGTATTATGGACTCGATTTTGCCCTTTAAGATTCGGACTTGGCGTGTGCCGTTTGCGTCTGCAAAGCGCAGGACTACGTACACGCGGTCGCCGATTGTTGGTTGGTTGGTGTTCATTGGTTATTCACGCTTTCTAATATGTTATGCTTGCGGTGAGCGCCGCCGCGCTTAGCCAGTAGACGCATTTGCGGAGGTCGCCGCCGTCCAGCGCGTAGGCGAGGGCGGCGAGTATGTCCAGCGCGATTAAAATCGTCGGGAAGACTTTGTTCATCGTCCGCCTCCGTTGAGTTCGATGACGCGTTCGGCGTCGCGTTTTGTTGAGTAGTTGCCCGCGGTTCCTCCCGCGGTGCGTATCGACCAGCCTCCGCGACCGTTCGGCACGGCGCGAAATTGCGGCTTTCGATTTTCGGGTTTTTGTGTGTCGTGTTTCGTATTCATATTATTTTCTATTAATATTCGGTTGTTAGCATTAAAGTTTCGTGTTGCAAAAACAGCTCGAAGACGCCCGCGGGGAAGTCGGTATGGCCGATTTGTTGCGAGATTTCGGGCGGGCGCGGCGCGCCGTCGTCGTATTCCGTGTCGGCGAAAATTTCGAGGGTTGCGCGGTTGTCTGCGGTCGTCAGGCGGACGAGCGCGAACTGCCGCAGGCGTCGGTCGGCGCGGATTAACGGCATGTAGGCGTTGATGATTTGTAGTAGCCAATATCCGTCGGTGATTGTTGCCATTGCGCGGACGCCTTCGGTATATTTCGGGGTGTCGTACGGCGGGTGTTTCGACTGGACGTACAGTTTTGTTGTGCCGATGTAGGGCGCGAGCAGCTCTTGCAATTCGGCGGCGGTGGTAGGTTTTATGGTTGTGGTCATTGTGTTTTCGGTTAGTAAAGCGAGGGCGTCGGGGTGAGCATGGAGGCGTAGTGTTTTTCGGCGGTCGCCACGGAGTCGCGCAGAAAGTCGGCGGCGCGTTTGATTGAGCCGGTGCGTTCGGCGACGTCGGAGCCAGCCTGTTTGCGGAGCTCGTGTAGCCGCTTGGTGCGGTCGGGCAGAAATTTCGCGAGCCACTTGTTCGCGGCGCGGTAGATGCGGTTGCGCCGGTCGGTGCCCGATGTCGCTGGGATTATGTACGCGAACGGCGAGTTTGTCCGCAGGGTTTGCCGCCAGCGTTCGACCGCCGTCGGGCTGATTGCGATGTCTCCGTACTTGGCGTTGTTTTTCGCCACAAATGCGGGCTTTCCCGCGCATGCAGGCCGCGGCTGTATGCAGACAAAGGTTCCGTTTTTGCGCGTCTCTATCCAGTTCCACGCGACGGCCGAAATTTCGCTTGCGGTCAATCCCACGTAGCGGGCAAGCTCGACGGCGACTGCGATGTCGGGCGCGGGGATTTTGGCGTCGGCAAGCGGCGCGGCCGCGGCGGCGTACGTCTCGCGGCTCGACGGTTTGCGGATTGCGCGGTCGATTGCAAGCGTGCACAGCGCGCGGATTTGCGCGTCGATTTCCGGTGGTATCGGCGCAAAGCGCGTCGATTTTTCGGGTAGCTTTGGCGCGGTGCAAAAATCGTCGACCGACGGCGGGATTACCAAGCCGAGCTTGGCGTAGAGTTGCCGCGCCCGCGAGCTGAACACGGCGCGCGCGGAATTGTGGTCGGAATTGAGCGTGTAGTTGAGCGCGAGGTCTTGCGTCGCCGCGATGTTCAGCCCGTGCTGGGCGTAGCGGTTGGCGCGCCACGTCAGCAGGGTGTCGGCGTTAATCCGCGCGACGGACGCGTTGATGTCGAGCGACGCGCCGATGATGCGTTTTAGCGCGAGCGTGTTGTTTTTTGCCGTCTTGGGCGAGCAGTTGCCGCCGCTTGCCGCCGAGATGCCCTCCAAATAAGCGTTGATGGTTTGCGCGATGGTCGGTATGCTGCCGCGCGTCTTGCGTTCGGGCAGCGCCTGCGTCGGCAAGGGCGCGGGGATTGCGGTGTCTTTGCGCGACGTCAGCTTCCGGACGATTTCCGCCGCGCGGATGCTCGCAACGCGTTCGTCGCAGGTTTTCGTCGCGCGGCGGTATTCCACGCCGCCAATCTTCACGCGGACATAGATGCTGCCGTTGTCGGCGCGATAAAGGCGATTGCCTAACTTAAAGTCTTTTTTTGTTAACATACAATCGAGATTTCGCGACGCAAACGCGATTGTCAAGCAAAAAAAATAATACAATCGAGATTTATTTGTAGTATCGAGATT
>JAJXPD010000191.1 GCA_021641325.1 Opitutales bacterium | reverse complement strand
AACAGGCCGAAACGGCAAGTTTTAAAATCGAATTTACTGTTTTCATAATTTTTCGAAAATAAATTGTACGATACGGGCTTAAATTTTATCTCATATCCGTAATTGTTCCGTCGGGTCTGAATATCAAATATTCGCGCGGCTTGACTTCCCTGTCCTTGTAGGAATAGGGTTTCTCGGAATAATTGCATACGATTTCCGTTCCGCCCGAACGCTTTGTGTACACTACTTTCGGCGCGAGTTCGCGGCGGTCATCCAAAAATTCAAGCTGCAACTGCGCGATTTTATCGAACTTGTCGCAAATCCGCTTTATGCTTTTTGCAAACGCCTTCGCGCTCTCCAAACGTTTTTCGGGGGGCGTCTGGCTAAGCCTCGGAGCGTATTCGCAACGCGGGCGTCCGCCGAATTCGAAGAACCCGAGTTCCGTCTCCCATTTTCCTCCGGGGTATCCGGGGAAGGAGCATCGATTCCACGGCGTGCTTAAAACAATTCCATTGTAGACTATTTGCCAGAACGGAATTCTTTCGTCAACCAAGCCGCTACTCCATGCAAACCAATGTTCGACATAAACCCAAAGACAGGCATCGAGCGTTTCGAACGCATAGTCAATGCCGCCCTCCGAATACGAACCGCCGAAGTATTTGTTCGAATCTCCGAATATTTTTCTTGCGTACTTTGCGCCGGCCGAGGGCGTCATGGGGTGGCGTTTGTCGAAGCACTGATACGGATAAATTGACGAAACCACGTCGATGTAATGCAAGCCGCGAAATCCGATATCGGAAATCGCCTTGAAATGTTCCTCCGAGAAAAGCTTGTACCACCGTTTCAGACAGAGGTCGTACATTCTTCCGCCGTGGCCAATCGTGTGCCACTTGAAATTGCCGATTCTGTCCTTTGCGACAAATTCCGAATTCCAGCAGTCGGCAATGGAATAACCGTCCGTAGCATTTGCGTGGCATGTCATTTGATAGCCCATGGACTGCCCCTTTTTTATTAATTCGCGAAGTTTTGTCTCTCCCCCGATTTTCTCTTCAATGGGAAGTATCTGCGGATAACGTCCGTCGTGCCCGCCCTTGTTCCAGCCGACAAGACAGATTTCGGCCTTTTTCACGCCCGCGTTTTTCAGCTCGTCCAATATCAGAGCTACATCATCCAGAGAATTGTAGACAACCACGGGCGGTTCGTTTTCGGGAATTTGCTCCTCGATTCTCGGTCGCGACCGTTTTATACCGAGCAAAATGCGAATTTCGGGAGCTTCGACGGCATATGCAAGTTCGGGGCGTTTTTTCATTTTTTCGGCTATGGGTTTAAGCCCGTCTTTATTGATTCTCAACGACCTGTAATACTTTGCCATTTCGACATACCCCGCGGTTTCGGGGAACTTCACGAAGTCAATCTTAACGTCTTCGTAGGGCGGATTTTTGTCGAAGTCGAAACGTACATAGTTCATGTAGCTGTCGCCGATTTTTTCGACTTTATACAAATACGCGAACCGCATTCCCCTTATGTGGGTGAGAAATGCTCCCGACGGTGTCTTCGAGCCGTGAATGGGCATGAGATTTACATCGTGCGAAATGCCCGTTGTTTTTCCCTTTCTGGGGATGAATTTCGTAAGTTCGCCGAAAGAGGAAATAAAGAAGCCGTCATCGCCGACTTTTGCCTGCGAAAAGGAGGGAATTATGTCAATGTATTTGACATTTTTCCCGATTGCCGACTTTGCGATTTCGAGGGTCGCTTTCCCGTTTTCGTCGAAGTCGAGCAATATTTCCTTCGACTCCGTCGTATCGTCGAAGAACGTCGTCGTTATTTCCGCGGTTTCGCCGCCGAACGCAACGGATACCAGTGCGAATGCGCTTATGAATAGAAAAAATTTCATGGATACTACGCTTTCCAGTTGAATGTTCGTATTTTTCCGTTGAGCTTCCATTTTTGCGGCGTGAGCGTCTCGAACCAATCGAGTGCCCGACCGGTCGGCAGAGTTTTCGATGCCAGCTCGAAACATTTTTTAATACATTCGCGCTGTTCCGCACCTACCGCTTTCGGCTGGGGAGAAATAAATAGAGGCGTGCCGCTTTCGGCAAGCAATTCCATCCACTGCCTGTTCAATTCCCATTTGATGTCCACCCGCAACCCGACGCAGTCGGCGTCGCACGAATAAAACGCGTTGTGCTGGGGAGCGCGGAACGCGAGCGTGTTTACGCCCATTTTAAGGGTACGCGCCCATTCCAAACCGCTGGTATCGTCTCCCGTACGCTGCAATTCGAACAAGCCCGCCGAAAGATGCGAAAACGTATTGCAACCTATGACGTACATGTCGCCGCATTCGCGACGTATCAGCCTGTATAAATCGAGAACAACCTCGGCGTTGGTTTTTGTTTTGTCGTAAAACGACCAATCTCCGCGCGTCATGTCGGCGGAGGCAAACATTTCAAAACCCCATTTCCCGAAAATGTCGTACGAGGAATAGTCGTGTTTGATCATTTCGATGCCCCATGCGGAGTATGCCGCAAAACACTCCTTTATATAGTCCCTGTTGCGTCGGATTGTCGGGTCGAGGTATCTGTAATTTTGCGGGTTGTTTGCGTGTGCATTTGGAGAGAGAAGAATTTCCTCCGAAGCGTTGTCGGGCGCACACAGAGGACGCATCCACAAACCGGGGCGCATTCCGCGCCTTTTGATTTCGTCGGCGAGACTTTTCATGTCGGGGAATAATTCGTTCGACTTTCTGAAATCGTCGCTCCAACCGCCGCGGGATCGGGGGTGTTTCGACGAAATTTTGTTCCAACCACCGTCTATTAGACAAAACGGTTTATTGTCGTTGCGTGGAATCAAATCGCCGACCAAATCGGTCAATTCGAGAATCAGCTTTTCGGAATTTTTGCCGTATGCAAAATACCAATCGTTGATTCCGTAGACAGGCTGTTTTGGCAGTCTCGGGTTCGGGCACATTTCTTTGCAGAAATTATGGATTGCATCAAACGGAGATTCCGACACTTTCCCATTTCGCGCGACGACAGACGCCATTTCAAGCACCCTTCCGCCAAGTCTTACGCCGTTCGAACCGTTGCGGACGTCCGCCTTCAACACAAGCCTGTCGGGCGAAACAATCCAAGAGCAGAAAGAGTTGCATTGCGTCATAACGCCGACGCAGTTGCAAACCGTTCCGTCATATTCGGCAAAATACCACGGGAAAACGCGTTTTTCACCGAGACCGCCCCAATGCAGGTCGCCGTATCCGCGTTCCCAATGGTCGTTAAGATATTTGGAGGCGGCGGAATTGGAGACATTCCACGTTATAAAAACAAACTTGGGGTTTTCCCTCGGGCTTTTTAGCGAAAATTCCGTTTTTTTATCCGACACCGCAACAAATAATTCGATTTCCCCGCATTTATACGAACCGCTGTCTTTGCAATAAACAGGCGAATGCCTTCCCGTTTCCGTTTCGATTTCGACGGAATCTGGCAGTTTGAATTTTCGGAAATGTCCGCCGTCAAACAATGCGCACGAAACGATTGATTCCGATACGGACAACGCGCCCAATGCGGCAAACGTATTTTTTATAAATTTTCTTCTGTTCATCGTAGTTCCATATATTTTAGTAT
>JAJXPD010000190.1 GCA_021641325.1 Opitutales bacterium | reverse complement strand
GGAGGGCGGCGAGCGCGTCGAGCTTGCGCGGAAATTCGTCGTCAATCCAGTTGGGGGCGGTGAGTCGCACGGTCTCGCGCGAAATCAGAAAATTCTTTTTTATGTGCGCGAAGAAATCCTCGCACATAGCCATTGTGTCTATTACGACCTGCTTGTCGTAGTGCTCCGCCATGCCGTCGCGGGTGATTAGCCCGCGCCGCTTTTTGGGGTCGTAGATTCGGCGCAGCTCGCGCAAAATTCCCGTGTTGCTAAGCGACGTTCCGAACGCCTCGCTTGCGACGTGCGGCACAAGGTGCGCTTCGTCGAGCACAAGCATGTCGTTGGGGAATAGCACGCCGCGCCCGCCAGCCTCCTCGCCCATGCCCGCCGCGAGCAGCGCGAAAAGCAGGCTGTGGTTGAGTATTACGATGTCCGCCGACGCAACCTGCCTGCGTGCGTTTTGGTAGAAGCAAGTGCCGTCGTCGCAGTTCTTGGCGGTGCAAGAGGACGAGTCCGCGCTGACCCAGTTCCAGACTTCGGGGTTCGGCGGCGGGTTAAGCTCGTCAACAAGCCCCGTCTTTGTGAACGCCGCCCACTGCGCGATTCTGTCAAGCTCGAGCGATTCCTCCGTGTCGAACAGCTCGCGCTTTTCGGCGAGGGCGCGTTTGAGCCTGTGCGTGCAAAGATAGTTGCTCCTGCCGAGCAGAATCGCCGGCTTGAAGCCGGCGCAGTCCTCCAACGCGCCGCAGTTTTCGAACATCAGGCGGATTCGCGGCAGGTCTTTTTCGATAATCTGCTGTTGCAGCGCGATTGTGTGCGTTGCCACAATCAGCTGCCTGTTGAAGCGCACCGCCGCGATAATTCCGGGGACGAGATACGCCAGGCTTTTGCCGACGCCCGTGCCCGCCTCGAACAAAATCGGCATGTCGCCCGCGAACGCCTGCGCGCAGCAGTACGCCATTTGCGCCTGTTCGGGGCGGTGCTCGAAATTCGGCAGAATCGCGGCATAGCCGTCTTTGCAGAATATCTTATTGCAAAGGTTCGGAAATTCGAATTTCTCCTGCGCCGACGCTTCGGACACTTTGTGCTATTGCGTTTTCTTGTTGAAATTGCGCATGTGCTTTGCGGCGCGGAACATTCCGCCCCACGTTCCGAAAATGTCGCGAACCGCGCTCGCCTCGTAGCCGCTGTGGAGCATGCAGTCTTTGCATTCGGGGCGCGTGCCGTGCCTGCCCAGCCCGTACTTGTCGATTTCATTCATCAGTTCGGCGAACGTTTCGCAGTAGCCGTCGTTGATGAGGTAGCAGGGCTTCTGCCAGCCGAGAATGGAGTAGGTGGGGTTGCCCCACGGCGTGCAGTCGTAATCCTGCTCGCCTTTGAGGAACGCGAGGAATCCGGGGGAGTGGTTGAACACCCAGCTCTTTTTCGGGTTGCCGAGTATCTTTTTGAAAAGCTCGATTGTCTTGTTGCGTTCGAGGAAGATGTCCTGATTCGGCGCTTTGTCGTAGGGGAATCCGGGGGAAATCATCATGCCCTCCACGCCGAGAGCCATTACGTCGTCGAAGAATTTGCGGACTGTTTCGGGGTCGGCATTGTTGAAGATAGTCGTGTTTGTTGTCACGCGGAAGCCGCGCTTTACGGCTTCCTTGATTCCCTTGACGGCGGTGTCGTATGCGCCCTCGCGGTTTACGTTTTTGTCGTGCATTTCGCGCGTGCCGTCGAGGTGGATTCCCAGCGACAGGTATTTGCTGGGCTTGAAAAGGTCTATTTTGCGCAGGAGAATCTGCGCGTTTGTGCACATGTAGACGTACTTTTTGCGCTCGATGAACCCTTCAATCATCTGGGGCATTTCGGGGTGGAGCAGGGGCTCGCCGCCCGCGATGCTCACTACCGGCGCGCCGCATTCTTCAATTGCCGCCCACGCCTTTTCCTTAGGCATGCGCATGTCGAGTATGTTTTTGGGATACTGGATTTTCCCGCAGCCTGAGCACGCCAGATTGCACTGGAAAAGCGGTTCGAGCATCATTACCAAAGGATAGCGTTTTTCGCCTTTGAGGGTTTTCCCCAAGGCGTATTTAGCTACTGTCAATACTTGCGACAACGGCACTGCCATATAAATAATCTCCTAATACTTTGTTAAACGGGTCAATATTGCACTTTTCCCTCCGCTCTTCAACTTTTTTTTGCGCCCGCGCTCTTAAAAAAAATGCTTGTAAGATTTCGCGTCGGCGGCAAAATGGCTAACCGATTTTTTAAATACCGGCATAATTATAAATACAAAGATGAGATTCGACAAACTTTCCATCGTCGCGGTTGCGGCGGCATTCGGTTTTCTGACCGCAAATGCGGAAATTCTCACGCTCTCAAACGGCGACAGAATTTCCGGCAAAATTTCGCAGGCCGACGACGCTCAGGTCATTCTCGACACTGCGTTCGGCTCGATAAAAATTCCCCGCGCGTCGATTAGCGGAATCAGCGCAGACCAAAATTCGCCAGAGCTTACCCAGCAGGCGGCGGAAAAATCCGCCGAGGCAGCTCCCGCGCCCGCGGCAGCCCCAGCGGCGGACCCGACCGCGCCCGAAGCCGTCGAAAAAGAACCGCAGTGGATTACCGACTACCGCGAATTCGTCAAGGAGAACTTTCCCGAAGGCTGGCAGTTCAGGCTTCGCGTCGGCGTTGAATACCGCCAGACGACATCGAAAGTGTTCTCCGTCTACGGCGCGTTCGACCTCAAAAAAGAGTGGGACTTGAACAAGTTCTCCGCGACCGCCTACTACAACTATACGCAGGAAACAAGCACCAACGACGTTTCCAGCACCACCCTCGATAAATGGGGTATCGACACCAACTTCCGCCGCGACTTCGACGAAACCAGCCACTGGTATGTGCAAAACATTCTCAACTATAAAAAGGATATGGTCAAGGGCATCAAAGACCAGGTCGACGAGGCGATAACGCTTGGTTATAGGTTCGAGTTCGAACGCTACGGTTTGACAATCGACATCGCCCCCGGTCCCGCTGTCCGCTACATCAATGCCGACGACTTCAACACAAAGTGGGTGCTCATGGGTGTTGTCGCCGAAGACCTCGTTTGGGAAATCAGCAAACTTCTCCGCTTCGAACAGAACGGCTACGTCGGCATGAATCTCACCAATTCCAACCAGTACTCGGCGTATCTGCGAATCGGATTCATCGTGAAGGCGACCGACGTTCTCGAAATCGCCCTCCGCTATTCGTACGACTACGACGCCGTCAACGCTTCGACCGCCCAGAAAGAGGAACAGCGTTTGCTGCTCTCGTTCGAAGCCCCGTTCAATTGGCAGTAATTTTTTCAAAACTTAACGCAAAATAATAAAAAACATGAAAGATCCTATTAAAATCGCAATCACGGGTGCCGCCGGACAAATCGGCTACTCCCTGCTTTTCCGCATTGCAAGCGGAGCAATCTTCGGTCCCGAACAGCCGGTAGACCTTAGCCTCATCGAAATCGAACCCGGCATGAAGGCTCTCGCGGGCGTCAAGATGGAGCTAGACGACTGTGCATTCCCGCTCCTCAACACGGTCGTTACGACCTGGGACATGAGCGAAGGGTACTACGACGCGAACTGGGCCCCGCTCGTCGGCAGCGTGCACCGCAAGGCGAGCACGGAACG
>JAJXPD010000032.1 GCA_021641325.1 Opitutales bacterium | reverse complement strand
GAAATTCACCACCCACTCCCCCCAAGATTGGCAGCCTGCACGGGGTGCGAGTCGCTTCGAGCTGGCGCGGGTATTTGTCGTAGTCTTCGTTCGGGCCGAACTGCGTGGGGTTGACGAAAACCGACACGACCACTACGTCCGCCAGCGATTTCGCCTTGTCGATGAGGCTCAAATGCCCGTCGTGCAGTGCGCCCATGGTGGGTACGAGCGCGATTTTTTTGCCTACGGCTTTCGCGTTCGCGGAAAATTCCTTCATTTCTTTGGGAGAGCTTATTATTTTCATTGATTTTAGTCCTTCTCTCTTATTTCCTTTCATACTTGACACTTTTTTAAAAAAATCAACCCATTAAAAACAAGACGGATTCAATGAGCGACTCATACATTCAAAACCTCTTCGCCGAAAGAATCGGCGGCGCGAACTACGGCAAAAGCAATGCCATCTACAAGTTCGAGAAAATCAAACGCGCAAAGCGCGCCGCAAAGGCCGCGAAGCCCGACGTCGCGCTCATCGACATGGGCGTGGGCGAGCCCGACGAAATGGCTTTCCCCGAAGTGGTCGAAGCCCTCTACGCCGCCGCGAAAGACCCCGCAAACAGGGGCTATGCCGACAACGGCGGTCGCGACTTCAAGGTTGCCGCCGCGGGATACATGAAGGCGGTCTTCGGCGTCGAGCTTGACCCCGACACCGAAATCCTCCACTCGATAGGCTCGAAAGCCGCCCTCAGCATTCTGCCGAACTGCTTTGTGAACCCCGGCGACGTCGTCATCATGACGACCCCAGGCTATCCCGTTTTCGGCACGCATGCAAAATACCTCGGCGGCGAAGTCTACAACCTCAAACTTTCGGCGGAAAACAGCTTCCTGCCCGACCTCGATTCGATTCCCGCCGACGTTCTCAAACGCGCCAAGGCGATTGTCGTAAACTACCCCAACAACCCGACGGGCGCGAGCGCCACGCGCGAATTTTTCGAAAAGCTTGTGGCGTTTGCGAAGCGCAACAACATAATAGTGGTTTCCGACGCCGCGTACGCGTCGCTTACGTTCGACGGCAACGCGCTGTCGATTCTCCAAATAGAGGGCGCAAAGGACGTCGCGGTAGAGCTTCACTCGCTCTCGAAAAGCCACAACATGACGGGCTGGCGCATCGGCTGGGTCTGCGGGAATCCGCTAATCGTAAAGGCGTACGGCGATGTCAAGGACAATACGGACTCGGGACAGTTCCTCGGCATTCAGCTCGCGGCGGCAAAGGGTCTTGAAAATCCGTCGATAACCCGCGCGATTGCCGCCAAGTACTCGCGCAGAATGGATTTGCTTGTCGGCGTTCTCAAAAACCTCGGCTTCTCGCCGCGCAAGCCCAAGGCGGGATTCTTCCTCTATATGCCCGCGCCCAAGTCGGCAATCCAGCCCGACGGCTCGCGCACGGAGTTCAAGACCGGCGAGGACTTCTCGCAGTGGATGATTTCCGAGCACCTCATTAGCACCGTTCCGTGGGACGACGCAGGCGCGTTCGTCCGTTTCTCCGTAACTTTCGAAGCGCACGGAGAGGACGGCGAAAAGGCGGTAGTAGAGGAAATCGCCCGCCGCATGGGACGCTCGAAATTCGAGTTTTAACAAAACCGCGCCGCGCGCGCAAAGTCCGCGCGCCGCGCAAGCAAGTTTAGTGATATGTCAGAAGAAAGAATTGTTGCATTGTTGCACGGCCACGACCGCGCGGGCATAGTCGCCCGCGTGTCGGGCTGGATTTACGCCCGCGGCGGAAACATTCTCCACGCCGACCAGCACCGAGATCGTCAGGAGGGCATTTTCTTCCAGCGCGTCGAGTGGATTCCCGCGGGCGACGTAGACGAGGAAATGCGCCTGTTCAGGGAGTTCGCCGCGTCGGATTTGGAAATGGAGGCGTCGGTGCAGAAGTCGTCGGTGCGCCCGAAAATCGCGGTGATGGTCTCGAAATTCGAGCACTGTTTCAGCGACATCGTTTTGCGCTGCCGCTCTGGCGAGCTTCACTGCGACATCGCCTGCGTAATCTCGAACCACGAGGACTTGCGCGAAATGAGCGAAATGTTCGGGCTGAAATTCCACTACACGCCGATTTCAAAAGAGACAAAGCCCGAAACCGAAGCCGAGCAAATGCGGATAATCCGCGAGAGCGGCGCGGAGCTTGTCGTGATGGCGCGCTACATGCAGATTCTAAGCGGCGATTTCATCGACAACGTGGGGTGCCCCGTCATCAATATCCACCACAGCTTCCTGCCCGCGTTCGCGGGCGCAAAGCCCTACCACAAGGCGTACGCCCGCGGCGTAAAGCTCATAGGCGCAACCGCGCACTACGCCACGAAGGATTTGGACGAAGGCCCTATTATCGCGCAGTCGGTAGCTCCCGTCAACCACCGCAACAGCGTGGAGGATTTGATGCGCAAGGGGCGCGAGCTTGAACGCTCGGTTCTCGCCGACGCCGTAAGGTGGCACATCGAGGGGCGCATTCTCGCCTACAAAAACAAGACCGTAATCTTCGACTGATTTTCGAAATGGAGAAGCTTCCGTTTAAAATCAGCGTGCTTGTTTTCGTCCGAAACGCGGACGGAAAGTTTCTGCTTATCCGCCGCGCGAAGGAGCCGAACAAAGATTGCTGGAGTCCGATTGGCGGCAAGCTCGAAATGGCGGACGGCGAGTCGCCGTTTGAATGCGCAATCCGCGAAACGCGCGAGGAAATCGGGCTTGAATTGGAGGCGTCCGACCTCCACCTGTTCTCGATGACGAGCGAGCGCGGCTACGAGGGCAGCGCGCACTGGCTGATGTTCCTTTTCGAGTGCAAAAAGCGTCTCGAAAAGCTCCCGCCCGACATCGGCGAGGGCGGCTTCGCGTTTTTCGACTACTCCGAAATTCGGGGCGGAAAAATCAAAATTCCCGAAACCGACAAAAAACTTCTCTGGGACGTCCGCGAAAGATTTTGCGACGGCGGCATGGCGGTTCTCCGCGCCGACTGCTCGCGGGCGGGCGAACTCTCCTGGACTTTCGAACAGACTATAAAACCTATGAACGACAACGAAAAAATTCTCGAAATATTCAGGGACACCGGCGCGCTCATGGAGGGGCATTTTATCCTCCGCAGCGGCCTCCACAGCGGACATTTCTTCCAGTGCGCGCGCGTTTGCGAGCACATGGACAGAGTGTCGGAGCTTGTGGCAATGCTCGCAAAGAAACTCGCGGGCGTTGAATGCGACACCGTTCTCGCCCCCGCGATGGGCGGGCTTGTGCTCGGTCAGGAAGTCGCAAGACAGCTCGGCAAGCGCTTCATCTTTGCGGAAAAGCAGGACGGCAACCTCGTTCTGCGCCGCAACTTCAAAATCGGCGACGGCGAGAAAATCCTGATTGTGGAAGACGTAATCACGCGCGGCGGACGCGTTCAGGAATGCATCGACATCGTCAAGGCGAACGGCGGCAAGCCCGCGGCGGTCGCGGTTCTTGTCGATAGAAGCGAGGGCAAGGCGAAGTTCGAAGTGCCCTGCGTGAGCCTCCTCGAATTTTCGTTCCCGACCTACGCGCCCGACGCGATTCCCGCCGAGCTTGCGTCGATTCCCGCGTGCCACCCCGGCTCGTAGAAAAACGCGCAAAAAATCCGCAAGCTCCCGCGAACCGCGCCCCGAAACGGGGCGGGCAGAAAAGGGCAGGGTGCGGATTTTTTTGTTTCGGTAAAACGCTTCGCGCAGCGGCTGCGGGGCAGGGCGCGTTTCGTTCCGCCCGCTCTCGGCGCGGATTGCGCTACGCCGAAACGAGCTTGTAGAATGTGCCGATGTCGTCGAGGATTCGCGCAAGATTTACGCGGTTCGACGCGTTGTCCTGCACATGGGCGCAGCGGCTCCAAATGTCGGTAAAAACGCGTTCGACAAATTCGGCGGAAATCCCCTTTTTTATTTCGGAATTTTTTACGGCGTTCTCCGCTATTGCCCGCAGCTCGAGCATTTTCGAGCGCATGTAGCGTCTGAAACGCGGCTCGTTGCGGAGGGCGTCGAAGTACATTACGTTGTAGTCGAACACCGAAAGCTCCCTGCCGAGCGAGCGCGACAGCCCTAAAATTATGCGCTCCATGTTTTGCGAAATCACTTCGAGAAGCTCTTTTAGCGACGCTTTTCCCGCGTCGAATCTTTCGGGGAAAAAGCGTTCGTAGTAGTAGAGCTTGCACGCCTCGAAGAGCAGATCGCGCTTCGAGGGGAAGTAGCGGTATGGCAGGCTTCGGGTGATTTCGAGCGCCTTTGTGATGTCGCCTATCGAAACGCCGTTGTAGCCGTTTTTTACGAGCAGCGCGAACGCCGTTTCGAGTATTTTTTCCCTCGTGTCCTTCATTGTATTTCGCGCGAGAGTGCCATAATCGGGAAGTAATGGCAATAATAACCGTAGCGCAGCATGAATCCGCGCGACAGCTCCTTGCCCTGCGGAAGCGGCGCGCCGTTGCGCAAATCGACTTTCGCGCCCAGCCCGTATCCGGGGAAGCCCGTCCCCGTGTACTCGGCCTCAACCCAAGTTCCGTCGGGTGTCTGCGTGTTTTTGAGGTAGTCCAAGCCCCTGCGGATATTTTCGCCGTAGGGCGTTTCGAACGACATCAGCGCAATCAACGCCCACGCCGTCTGCGAGGCGGTCGAGCCGCTTTTGCTGCGAGGCTGCATGTAGGTGGAAGCCCGCTCGCCCCAGCCGCCGTCGGGGTTCTGCCTGCCCGCAAGCCAGTCCGCCGCGCGTTTGATTTCGGGCGACGAGTACTCGAAGCCCGCGGCTTTGAGAGAGGTCATAGCGCACCAAGTGCCGTAGATATAGTTGATTCCCCAGCGGCCGAACCACGAGCCGTCGTCCTCCTGCTCGCCGAGAATGAATTTTATGCCGCGCGAGACGCACTCGCAGTCTTTTGAATAGCCGCATTTGAGCAGGGCCTCCACGACGTGCGCGCTGACGTCTACGCTCGGGGGGTCTAGCACTTCGCCGAAGTCGCAGAACGGGATTTTCGTCACAAGCTCGGTTGTGTTGTCGCGGTCGAAGGCCGCCCAGCCGCCGTTTTTCGACTGCATTGCGACAATCCATTTCGCCGCGCGCCCGATGGCTTCCGAAATTTTCGCGGCGCGCGGATCCGACTTCGGCAGGGCGTCGCGGTATTTCAGGAGTGCGACAATCGCGACCGCGGTGTCGTCGATGTCGGGGTAGAATTTGTTTGCCCGCTGGAACGACCACCCGCTCGGCTTGACTCCGCGCCCGACGGTTTCGGACCAGTCGCCGTAGTAGCGGTTTTCGTTTTCGAGCAGGTAGTCGACGGCTTTCGAAAGTCGGGAGTCTGAAACGCTCGCGCGGGCGTCGAGCAGGGCGTTTACGGCAAGCATTGTGTCCCACACGGGGCTTTCGCTCGCCTTTATGCGCGTGCCTTTTTCCGTCTGCTCCGTCCAGTGCAGATTGACGGCGTTGACGGCTTTTGCCATGTTTTCCTGCGTTTGCGGATAGCCCAGAATGTGCATCGCAATTATGCCGTAAATCCACGGCGGCTGGATTCCGCCCCAAAAGCCGTCGTCGTCCTGATGCTCTATAATCCAGTCCATGGCGTCTTTGATTGCGCGTTTGCGCAGGGCGGAGTCGCCCGATTTGTCGTTGAAGAAATGGAAGATTTTGTCGGCGGCGAGGAATATTTTTTTAGTCGAAAACTTTTCGCCGTCGTCGGTTTTCCGCATTTCGTAGGCGGTTTCACGCCCGACGGGGAAAAGCTCGTCTATTCTAAGCTCCGGCGCGAGCGTCTTGACGGGTTTTTTTGACGTCACCACGCAAAGCGGCATGATTGTCGCCCGCGCCCACGCCGCAAAGCGGTATATGTTGAACGGAAACCATTTCGGAAAGTAGATTATTTCGGGCGGAAGCGCGGGCGTTTTAGACCAGTCCCATTCGCCGAAAAGCGCGAGCCAGTATTTTGTGAACACCCTCACGTGCTTGTACCACTCGTATTTCAGCAGCCATTCCCGCGCCGCCGCCATGCGCGGGTCGTCCTTTGGGAAGCCGAAAATGCGCAGCGCGTAGTAGCATTCGAGCGTCGTGTTGACGTCGCCGTTTTCCGCGCCGTAGTAGACGTCCCAGCTGCCGTCGTGGCGTTGCGAATTCAAAATGTATTCTATGATTCCCGCGTTTTTTCCGCTTTCGATTCCGCAGAATTTGCACGCCATCAGCCACTGCGCCTCCATGCAGCAGTTTGTTTCGAGGTGCGCGTTCCAGTAGCCTTCGGGGAGTTGGCGTTCGAAAAGCCAGTCGGACGCCTTTTGCATGTGCGATTTTTCTTCCATATTGCGCGGATAAAAAAGAACACTCGTTCACCCGTCAAGAAAAAAAGTGAACATGTGTTCACTTGCGCCCGCGGGCGCGGTTTCGCGTTCGTTTCTTTTCCGTCCTTTTTTGCGTCCGCTACTTTTTGCGGATTACCGCGAAGCTCGAAACCTTTGCGGCGAGAGCCTCCGACGTGCGCGAAATGGACACCGTGGTTTCCCTGAGAGCGTCGACCTGCGCGCGGGTTTTCTCGCCAAGTTCCGCGAGCGACTGCGTTTGCGAGGCGATAGCGCCCGCGTTTTTCTCCTGCCCCGAAACGTCCTCCGCGAGCGACTCGAACTTCGGGCCAAGCTCCGCAATCTGCCCCTCCGCCGACGCGAGGTTGTCGTGAACTTTGCTTATCATTTCGGAGTTCGATTTCATTCTTGCGGCGAAGTCGTCCATGTCGCCCACGCCGAGGTTTACGGAGTCGTCCATTTCGGCGACCATGCGCGAGACGTTCATTGCCGCGACCGCCGTGCGGTCGGCAAGCCGCGTGATTTCCGCCGACACCGCCGCGAAGCCGCCGTTTGCGTCCGCTGCGCGTTCCGCCTCAATCGAGGCGTTGAGCGAAAGCATGTTCGTGCGCTCGCTGACCGCGTTGATTGTGGACATTGCCGCGAGAATGCGCTCGGTCTTGTCCTTTATGACCGCAAGCCTCGCCGAAACGGAGTCCGCCGCGCCGAGCAGAATTGCCGCGTTTTCGTTGAGCCTGCCGAG
Organism: Opitutales bacterium; assembly: GCA_021641325.1. GTDB lineage: Bacteria > Verrucomicrobiota > Verrucomicrobiia > Opitutales > Intestinicryptomonadaceae > Merdousia. The sequence continues at coordinate 8,926 of JAJXPD010000032.1, read as the reverse complement.
CAGGTTGCCGCCGTCGCTCATGATTTCGAGCGACGCCTCTATGTTTTTCGCCGCGTCGAGCGCGTCGGCGTTTAGCAGCGACGCCGAGTTTGAAATTGAGTCTATCGTGCCGAGAATGTCGGAGAGCCTTTCCGCCCTCGCGCTTGTGGTCTTTGCTATGTCCTCCGCGCCCGACGAGATTTTCGCCGCGCTTTGGGCGAGGTTTTCGCCTGCGTCCTGAACTTTTGCCACGAGCTTCGAGATGTTTGCCGACATTGTGTCGAGCGCGAGCGACAGCCTGAAAATTTCCGAGTTGCTCCACTGGCGCGGGTCGGCAAGTTCCGCAAGTTCCGCCTGCGCGGCGGGAATGTCGCCGCCTTTGATTTTCCCGATTGCGCGTTTTAGCCCGTCCACCATTTGGACGCCGCGCACACCCGCAAGCCACGCCGCAAAGCCCGCAAAGAAGAGCATCGCAAGACCGACGGGCACGAGCATGAAGACGAAGTTTCGCGCGGAGGCGTCTATTCTTTCCACCCCCGCGGCGTAGTCGTTCCTGTACCCGCTCGACCCTATCACGAGGTTCCACGGCTTGAAATATGTGTAGGCGGTTATGAGGTCGGTGAGGCTGCGCTCCGCTCCCGACTTGTAGTCGCGCACGGTGATTTTTTCGCCCTGCGCGACGGCGGAGGCTATGATTTCGAGCGTCGCCTCGCGCCGTTCCCTGAACGTGTCGCCCTCGACGATGAAGCCGTTGCGCTTGCCGTCGCGCGAAATCCTCACAACCGACTCGCCGCGCCCGACAAGCTCTATTGCCCAGACGTAGCCCGTGTTGCCTATTCTTATGTTTTCGAAATATTTTAGCAGGTACGCAATCGACGCCTGCGGGCGTCCGAACGCCACCGCCCCGATAACGTCGCCGTACTGGTCTATGATTGGCTCGTAGTTTGCGATGAAGTTGACCGCCCCCCCGCGCGAAATTCCCGAAAACGCCTTGCGGGCAAGCAGTGTGCGGACAATCGCGCCGTCGTCGTAGCCGCCGTTTGCGGGAATGTATGTGCCCACAAAGGGCGTTCCCTCGGCGTCGAGCGCGGTCGATGCTATGCGCAGCATGTTGCCGTCGGCGTCGATTTTTTGGAGTATCGCGAAGTCAAGCCCCGTCTCGGTTTTAAGCTGTTCGAGGATTTCCGCGGCGCGTCCCGACGCCCTTTCGAGCGAGCCGTCGGGCGACATCTTCAAGACTATTTCGCTGTTGCCGAAAGCCATTGCGGGAATTTCCGCCGTCTTGAATTCCGTCGGCGTCATTTGCGACGCCACGCGGATTTTCGCCTTTTTGTCGAGCAGTTTCGGAAAGCCGATATTCCAGAGGCGTTCGCGGACGGCGTCCCGCGCCTTGTCGTCTTCGTCGAGCTGCGTGCGGCGGATTATTTTGCAAATCCGCACGGTGTCTTCCACAATTTGGCGCGTCGCGCGCGCGCCGATTTTGTCGAATTCGGAGTTTACGATTTCCCTGATGTCGCTGTTCATCATCAGCACGAGAAGCCCGATGACGATTACCGGAAGCGCGGAAAGCCCCACGGAGAAAGCCGCGAGCGTCTTTTTCAGCGGAATTTTCATTTTCGCGCAACGCCTCCTTCCCCCGCGGTTTTGAAGCGCGAAACTTCGTCGAGAAGCGAGTCGCTCGTGGCGTCGAGCGAGCTTGTCGCCGACTTGAATTCGAAGACGGTGTCGCGCATGCGTTCCGAATTTGCGGAAAGCTCCGTCATAGTTTCGCTGATTCTGCGCGCGCTGTCCGACATGCCCGCGATGCGCCCCGCGATGTTTTCGAACTTCGGACCGACGCCCTCGATGTCGCCCACGACCCTCGAAAGCGAGTCCGCCGTTTCCAGAATGATTTTAAGGCTCTGGCGCATGCTCGCCCCGAACCTGTCCATTTCCATCACGCCCGAATTTACCGCCGACTGCATCTGCCTTACGGCGTTTTCGATGTCGGAAGCCGCTTTCGAGGTTTTGTCGGCGAGCCTGCGTATCTGCCGCGCCACTACCGCGAAGCCAAGCCCGACTTCCCCCGCTTTTTCCGCCTCTATCGAGGCGTTGAGCGAAAGCAGGTTCGTGCGCTTGTTGATTTCGCCGATTGCCGTGACAACCGCCGTGATTTTTTCGGCGTTGCCGTTGATTACCGAGAGCCTTTCGGCGACGTTTTCCGTCGCGGCGAAAAGCGCGTCGTAGTTGCGTTTTAGAAGCAGCAGGTTGTCGCCGCCTTCGCGACTGCTGTCGAGCGTTTTGCGCACCCGCGCCGCCGACGAACGCGCCGCCCTGTTGATTGCGTCCGCCGAAAACGAAATCGATTTCCCCGTCGCCGCGACGCGCCTCATCGACGCCACCTCCGAATGCGAGATTGATTCGAGCGACCGCGCAAGCTCCGAAATCTGCACTGCGCCGTCGGCTACGTATTCGCCGTCGTCGCGTATCGATTTTATCAAATCGGAAAGCCCGATTGTCATGTCGTAGATTGCGAGAATCAGGCTGTCGAACTCGGCGATTCTCGCGCCGCCCCTGTCGCGGTAGGCGGCAAGTTCGGACTCCGCCGCCGCCATGTTCCCGCGCGAGTGGTGCCGCGCCACGCGGCGCAGAATTTTCAGCGGCCTCGACATCTGCGACGCCAAAATCCACGAAATCCCGATTGCCAAAACCGTGAACACCGCGCCGACGTAGACTATCGTTTTCGAAAACGAGTCTATCTGCGAGAGCAGGGCGGTTTCGCTGCCCGAAAATTCGTCGGCGTCGAGCGAAGTTCCGATTATGCGCTTCCACGGCTTGTAGTTTGTGTAGGTTACAAGCCTTACAATGTCGCGCCGCCTGTCTTTCGAGGGAATGTTTACGGTTTCCACTCCTATTTCGCCGTCGCGCAGGTTTTGGCTCTTTTCTATAATCTGGCGCAGGAAGGCGCGTCGGGCTTCGATGGGGTCGTCCTCGATTTTTCCCGCCGCGGAGTTGTCGCGCGAGACGGTGAGCGCGGGCGACGACGGGTCCGAAATGTCGATAACCCACACCGAGCCGGTTTCGCCCACGTTCGAGTTTTGCAGGTATTTTTCAAGCTCCGCCACCGCCGGCATCGGCGAGCCGAACACGGCAACCGCGCCTATTTGGCCGTCGTCGCGTTCGAGCGGAACGCAGTTTGCCGAGTAGTGCTCCGAGTTGATTTTTACAAGCCCGCCCGCGGGGCTTTTTGTTTCCAGCGTCTTTGCGAACAGCGCGCCCAGCCCGCCGCCGTCTTTTGGCGACACCGTGCCGCCGGCATAGCTTTCGCCCGTGGGGTAGGTCAGGGTGCTTGCAACGTTTACAAAAAAGTCAGACTCCGGAATCGGCGAGTATACCGAGATGTCGCAAAACAGCCGCGCTTTGAGCGATTCGAGCAGCTTGGGGAGCTTTCCGTCGAAGTCGTCGGGCGAGATTTCGTCGTTCCCCATTCTTATCAGCCGCGCCGCCACAATCTGCTTGGCTTCGGGCGATTTCAGCGGGAACACCGAAAACGACGTCGGCTTGCTTGCGACGGAGATTTTGCCGAGCTTGCCGATTTCCTCCGAGATTATGCTTTTTGCCGCCTCCGTCGCGACGTCGTCGGAGATTTCGATTACGTCGCACATTTGGCGGATGTCCACCGTCGCCTGACGCGCGGCTTCGAGGGCGGCGGCGCGGAATTCGGAGTTCGCGGTTTTTACGATGTCCGAGCCCATCAGCGCGATGAAGGCGAACATGGCGACCGCGGGGACGACCGTAACGGAAATCCCCAGCCCCAGCAAAGACGACTTCATCGAAGCTTTCATACTCCGAGACAGCGTAGCAAAGCGGCGTTCCGTTTCAAGCCGATTTTTACGCCGCGCCCCCTCAAAACCGTCCCGCGGTTTTTGCGCCGCCTTGCGAATGCGCCATCGCTTTGTTCGGGCTGTGCGCCGCGCCCGCGCATGCGTAAAAACTTGACTAATCGGGTGGATTTTACGAAAAATCCAAAGCTTATTTTCCATGAAAAAACTTCTCAGATTCAAAGTATACGTCAAGCCGTGCCTGCCGCAGCTCGTGGCGGCGGTGATTTTCGGCGCGTTGTTCGGCGCGTGCAGCGGCTTCGGCATGCCCGTTATTTTCGACAAGGTTCTCCGCAAAATCTTCATGGAGAAAACCGTCGAGGAGCAGTCGCTCTGGTACATTTTCGGAATCGCAATGCTGCTGCCGACGATTTTCGCGCTGAGGGCAATCTTCGGCTACCTCAGCGGATATTTGATGACCTATTCGTCGCTCGAAATTCTGCGGACTCTCAAAGGCGACATTTTCCGCAGAATCCAGAGCTACCCAATCGCGTTCTTCGACAAGTTCACCACGGGCGACCTCCTTACGCGCCTTACAAGCGACACCGTCTCCGTCCAGAATGTCCTGCTTTCGTTCTCCTCGGAAATATTCAGACAGCCCTTGCAGGTTGTGGGCGCGTTGGGCTATCTGCTTTATCTTTGCTGTACGAAAGGGCAGGTTGTGTTTCTTCTCGTGTTCTTGGTGGCTGTGCCGTTTTGCATTCTGCCCGTCCAGATGATACGCAAAAACATGAAGCTCTACGCGGGCAAGGCACAGGTGAAGCTAAGCGACATGGCGCAGCTCTTCGGCGAAAACCTCGACGCCGCGCACGAAGTCAGGGTCTTCGCCCTCCAACAGCCGCAGATAAAAAAGTTCGACAACATGAACGGCGAGGTCAAATGGTACTCGCTTAAAATGGCGAAGTTCGAGCTTATGCAGCAGCCGTTCATGGAGTTCCTCGCGGCTACGATGGTTTCGATAACTTTCGTCTACGCGTATTTCGGCGACATCGACTTCCCGACCTTTTCGGCAATCGGCATCGCGCTCTATTTCACAATCGACCCCATTAAGAGAATAGCGCGAATGTTTACCGACTTCGTGAAAATCATGCCGCTTGTCGAACGCCTCTCCGCCGTGCTCGACTACCGGACGACCGTTCCCGAACCCGCAAACCCCGTGAAAATCGGGCGCGTACGCGGCGAACTGCGCTTCGAAAACGTCGAATTTGCGTACAACAACAAGACCGTTCTCAAAGGCGTGAACATCGTGATTCCCGCAGGCACGAGCTGCGCGCTCGTCGGCGAAAGCGGCGCGGGCAAGAGCACGTTCGCGCGGCTTGCGATGCGTTTGTACGATCCCGTCTCAGGCTCGGTGAAAATCGACGGCGTCGATTTGCGCGACATTTCCTCCGCCGATTTCGTCGAAAATCTCGGAAGCGTTCCGCAGTATCCCGTTTTGTTCAACGACACCGTCTACAACAACATTCTCGCCGCGCGTCCCGACGCCACTCGCGACGAAGTCATAGCGGCCGCAAAGACCGCCTATGCGCACGAGTTCATCGAAAGCCTCGACGACGGCTACGAAACGGTCGTCGGCGAGCGCGGCGACAGGCTCTCCGGCGGGCAGAAACAGCGCATCGCGCTCGCCCGCGTGTTCCTGAAAAATCCGCCGTTCATCGTTCTCGACGAGGCTACCTCCGCGCTCGACGTCAACAGCGAGGCGTTTATTCAGAAGGCGGTCGATTCCCTCATGCGCGACAGAACCATGCTAATCATCGCGCACCGTTTCAGCACAATCCGCAACGTCCGCATGATAATAGTTTTCAAGGACGGCGCGATAGTGGACTACGGCACGCACTCCGAGCTTATCGACCGCTGCCCCGAATACCGCAGGCTCTACGAAAAGCAGTCGGCAAAATAATTCCCGACGCGGTTCCCGAATTTCAGCCGAGCGGCTTGCGCTCATTTTAAACTCCCCGAAAAATTCGGGGAGTTTTTTTGTGCCCGCGCATTGCGCATTGCGGCTTTGCGCGAAGCCGGGGCGTTGCCGTTTTACAAATTTGTAGTTTGCGCATACGAAAATGTTGCGGTCGGTTTTGTCCGCATGCCGCCGCGAATCGGCGTTTCCGCGCCATGTTTTTGATTTTTAGCGTCTTTGTGCGCGTCCCAAAAACTGGCACGCCTTCTGCTGTATGGGTTTTGTGTTCGTCGAGGCTCGGCGGACGCGAATACAAACATCAAACGAAAAAAACTATGGCAAACAAAATTACAGCATTGACCTGCGCATTGACAATCGCCGCCGCGTCCGCATTTGCGGCCGGCGCTTCAACACCCGAAAAGGAAATAAATTCGCTTTCCGACATGCAGGTTGCAAGCGATGTCCTTTCCAAATTCTCGGCGTCCGCGTCCGTCGGATACGAGAGCGAGTTCATTTTCAGGGGAAAACAGCTTGCCGGCTCGGTAGTTTGCCCCGAAGTGGACGTCGCCTACGACATCGGCGCGGGCTTCGGCGCGTACATCGGCTGGTGGGGCTGCTATTCGACCGACGGCGCGGGATACGGCGAGAACGACCTCTACGCGGGCGCGACGTATTCAATCGAAAACTTCACCGTAGATTTCGGCTACACTGCGTACACGTATCCGTCGTCGGGTTCGACCGTCGAGAACGAGCTTAAACTTTCGCTCAGCTACGACACCTCCGAATATCTCGGCGATTTCGCAGTTTCGCCCTACGTCAGCGGCTTCTACAACCTGACATATTCGGGCACTGTATTAGAGGCGGGGCTTTCGTATTCCGCGCCAATCACAAAATGGGTTCTCGGCGAAAACTGGGGCACGATAGACTTGGCGGCGTTCGGCGGATATGCCGACTACATCGGCGGAATGACCGAAGTCGGCGGCTACGCCTACGCTGGCTTCTCGGCGGGCGCGACGGTTGCCGTAAGCGACTACTGGAAACTCTCTGCGGGCGTGCGCTATGCGTGCAATAACGACTCCGACGGCGGCTACGCGGCTGTCGCGGGCAAGGAAAACAACATCTGGTTCGGTGTGGGTACGTCGATAGGCTTCTAATTTACTCCTAAAAACGGAAGGACAATAAAATGAACGAAAACATCGCAAGGAACTCGGTCGCGTCCGCTGGACGTATGAACAAGAGGAGCTTTCTCAAAAAGCTCGGAGTCGGGGCGGCGGCGGCATTCGGCGCTCCGTATGTAATGGGCGCGTCTAAAAAGCCCATTCGGTGGAGGTTGCAGACATACGCGAGCACCGCGCTCGGGGCGCACGTAATCAAGCCCGCAGTTGACGCTTTCAACAAAATAGCGGGCAGCGAGATGAAAATCGAGCTGTACTACGCCGACCAACTCGTTCCGACGAGCGAGCTTTTCAGCGCGCTCCAACAAGGCACTCTCGACTGCGTGCAAAGCGACGACGATTCCATGGGCTCTCCCGCCGACGTCGCGCCGTTCAGCGCGTACTTCCCGCTTGCGACCCGCTATTCGCTCGACGTTCCCGCGCTCTTCAACGAGTTCGGACTCGGCAAGATCTGGGCGGATTCCTACAACGACGTCAAAAACGTAACGTGGCTAAGCTCCGGCTCGTGGGACCCCTGCAACTTCATCACAAAAGAGCCGATTCGCTCGCTCGCCGACATCAAGGGCAAAAAGCTCTACACGTTCCCGACGGCGGGCAGGTTTCTGTCGCGCTTCGGAATCGTCCCGATTACAATTCCCGTCGAGGACATCGAAATGGCGTTGCGCACGGGCGAGCTTGACGGCGTCGTGTGGTGCGGCATCACCGAGGCGTACACGGTAGGCTGGGCGAACGCCACAAAATACTTCCTCACAAACAACATTTCGGGCGCGTGGATTGGCTCGTTTGTCGCCAACAGCAAGTCTTGGGCGAAAGTTCCCCCGCACTTGCAGGAGCTGTTCAAGCTGTGCATGGATTCATCGCACTACTACCGCCAATACTGGTACTGGGCGGGCGAGGCGAACCTGCGCGTCAACGGCGGCAAGCTCAAGCTTACCACGATTCCCGAAAGCGAATGGAAGAGCGTCGAGGACGGCGCGCTCAAATTCTGGGACGAGATGGTCGCAAAGGGTACTCCGCGTCAGAAGGAAGTCGTCAAGATTTTCAGGGACTACAACGCGATGATGGAAAAGGCAGGCTCGCCGTACCGCTAAACCGCGTTTTCTAAAACTGTCGGGCGCATTCGCTCCTTCGGGGACGGGTGCGCCCCGATGCGTAAAACTACAAACATTCCGACTTTATGATTATCAGAAGAACGAGATTCGACGATTTCGACGACTGGCTTGAAACCGTGGACTGGAAGAAGGTAAAGGAAAACACGGGCGCTCCCATGATGAAGCTTATCCGCCTTTACATTCGTTCGGTCGGAAAATTCAGCGAGTTCGTCGGCGAGGGCGCGATGTACCTGCTTTTGGCGATGATGGGCATACTTTTATATTCCATTATCACCAACGCAATGCACCACCCCGTGATATGGGTAATGGAGATGTCGCAGTTTACGATGGCGGCATATTATATTTTGGGTGGCGCAAGCAGCCTCAAACACGGAATACACGTCCGCATGGACTTTTTGTACGAGCGGTGGAAGCCGCGCACAAAGGCAATCGTGGACGTCTTCACCGTGTTTTTCCTGCTGTTCTACCTCTACATAATGGTGAAGGGCGGCTGGGACAGTTCGGCGTTCGCGCTCGAATTCGACCAGCGCAACCACAGCGTTTGGAAGCCGCCGATGGCTCCAATCAAGATTGTCATGACCGCGGGTATGGCGTTGATGTTCCTGCAAGCCGTAGCCGAGCTTTTGAAGGATTTTTGCAGGGCGATAGGAAGGAAGTATTGATATGAGTCTCTCTCCCGAAATTATTATTCTGCTGATGTTCTCCACGCTCATGCTCCTTATGCTCACGGGGCAAAGGGTATTTGCGGCGATGGGGTTTGTCGGCGTCGCGGCGGCGTTGTTCCTGTGGGGCGACGGCAGCTCGGCGATAGGTTTCAACGCGGCAATCAAGCTATTCAACTGGTATCCCATGCTGACGCTGCCGATGTTCGTGTTCATGGGCTTCATGCTCTCCGAATCGGGC
>JAJXPD010000031.1:9551-16004 GCA_021641325.1 Opitutales bacterium | reverse complement strand
AAAAAATAAAAATTGTTAATGTTGAAAAATTAAGAGATTATTATAATGAAAAAACTGCTATTAGCATTGTCCGCCGCGGCAGCCGCGTTCGCGTCGGACGGTTTGTGCGCAAAAGACTTGTTCGTCACCACAAACACAAGTCCCGAAAACGCAGCAACTCTCGACGGTTCGGACGTCATTTTGAAAACGAGCCGCCTCAACTCCGAAATGACCTCGTGGGCAGACTACTATCTGAAATCGTCCACCGACACCCTCGGCACTTTCCTGTATAGTTCCGGCGGCAAGGGATACCACGCTACCTACCACATTCTGCTCGAAAAGAATACGTCGTTTTCCGTGCTCGAAAATTTCCAATACAACGCGTACGGAAGCGGGGTTTCTTCCGCGGGATATTCGCTCGAATCGGCGGCCGGCTCGGCAATCACCGTCAAGGCGACGAACGAAAAGGGCTTTAACGTCAATTTGGCTTCCAACGACGCCGACTATGTCAACGGCAACGTCGCGCTGGGCAAGACGGGCAGAACTTTCACAATCGGCAAAAACGTAACGCTCGAAACCAAAGCAATAAACGTTAGCGGCAAGCTGACGACCTCCGAGGAGTCGTACACAGACGCCATGTTCTACCTCGACGGCACGCTAAATCTTACGGGCACCAAGGTTGATTCGCTTGTGCTGAACAATACGAACATGACCGTAAGAAGCGGCGGTGAAATCCAAAACAAGGGCAAACTGAACGTTTTAAACGGTTCATCCTTTGCAATCGACAACGGCGCGACCGTTTATATTACTCCCGACGGTTCGTCCACGACCGCCGGGCTGGGCGGCGCGTCTACCATGACCGTTAACGGCTCGTACTCAAACATGTCTGGCACTCAGGTTTACACAGGGGCAAAACTTATTGTCGGCGAAACGGGCGTCATGACAGGCATGGCGGCAGTCTACGGCGGCTCGCTCGACCTGAACGGCACGCTCAACGGCGACATCGCAACGAGCGGCGGTTCGATAAGCTTCGGCGAAAATGTAGATTTTTCGAAACGCGCTCTCGAACTCCGCAGCTCGCGCAACGGCGACATCAACTTCACTTCCGACGGTCTTGTCGGCACGATGCGAACGCAGGCGAAGTCCGGCGTTTCCAGACTTGCCGTAGCCGACGGCAAAACGCTTACCGCTAACTACATTACGGTAAACAATGAAACGGAATTGAACATTTCGGGACATGTTGTGTATGCCAGCAGCGGTTCCGATTACGATAAATATGCCAATACCGTCGCGAACGAATGGGTCTTGGGCTCTCTTACAATCGGCAATGGCGGAGTATTGGACATCAACAACACCCTTCGTTTGGAAAATTGACTTCGCTTGCAAATATTTCAATCGCGGGCGGCACGCTCAACCTCACGGGCAAGAAGGAAAGTATGCCGGGCGTCGTCAAGATGGGAACGCTTAGCATTTCGGACGGCGGTACGCTTGCAATGAAAACAAGCAACACTTCGCTTGTAATCGCAAACGGCGGCACCATTTCGGTTGACGCCACTTCGAAAATCGCGGGCAACCACATCTTGTTCGGCCCTGCGGTAAACACCAGCACAGTAGGCTACGACAGCGCAAAAGAATTGTTATTGGGCGGCGGTTCGTCCTACACGGGCAGACTTGTAGTCATAAGAACTTCAAACAACTTCCTTACGCTCTCGGAAGGACAGTCGTACAACTTCACGATTCTTGCCTTCAAGGGCTATGCGGGCGGCAACAAAGGAGAGGCTGTCGATTTGACAATCAACCTCGGCGGCGCGTCGCTTCTGCACATCGGAAAGCTTAAACCCGACGACGGCGGCGCGGTGGACACCCTCGCAAACCTCATCTTTATGGACTTCGCAAACGACATTGTCAAAATCGACGACCTCCAAATGGATAGCGGTTGCGATATTTCCGACGGCGTGATTACAAAGGGTAAATCCACAATCACGATTACTGCGTACGACAAGTCGGGCGAATTGCTCAGCGGCGGCGTCTGGCAGCACCAAAACGGCTACCTCAACTACGTGATACCCGAACCCGCGGAATGGGCGGCGATTTTCGGGGCAATCGCGCTTGCATTCGCGGCATACCGCCGCAGAAAGTAGGGTTGTAAAACTCCGCAAAAACCGCGTCGGAAGACGCGGTTTTTTTGTGCCCACACGCGCGCGCCCATCCACACCCGCCACGTTGCGCTCGTTCGCGTCCTGCTGTGCTCGCATTTCGCCCGTGCCTGCTGCGCCCTCGTTGCTTACTGCTTCGACGCTCTTTGCCGCTTGTCCGCAAAAATTAAGTAGCGCGCCTTGCCCCGCGCAAACACAACGCGCCGCAAGCGGCATGCTCTCCGTTTTATTCGGCAAAATCAGCCCGCTTCTGCGCCCGCAAAAAAACTCCGCCGTGTTTGGGCGGAGTTTGCGGAAGCCGTGCGGAAAGTTGTCGCGCTATTTTATGAGTTTCGCCTTTTTTAGGTAGGCGGAAATTTCCTTTGTGAGGTAGTCGAACGCTTCGTCCACAGTGTCGGCGTAGACGAAGAAGTCGAGGTCGTCGCGCGTGATTACGTCCGCCTTTATGAGCGTTTCGAAGTTCAGGCAGCCCTGCCAGAATTTGCGCCCGAACAGGATTGTCGGGATTTTCCTCGCTGTCTTGCGCGTTTTCATCAGCGTGAACACTTCGAAAAATTCGTCGAAAGTTCCCGTTCCCCCCGGAAACACCACGAGCGCCTTTGCGAAGAACAGCAGCCAGAATTTGCGCATGAGGAAGTAGTGGAAGTTCACCCACACGCCCTTGTCAACATACGGGTTTCTGCGTTGTTCGTCGGTGATGAGGATTGTCGCCCCCACCGGCGTGCCTCCGGCGATGTGCGCGCCCTTGCCCGCGGCCTCCATGATTCCCGGGCCGCCGCCCGTCATGATGTAGAATTTCTGGTCTTCGGGGAGGGGGAGCATATTGAACCATTCTTGGAGCCTGCGGGCAAGTTCGCATGCGGCGGTGTAGTATTTCGACATCGCGACCGCCTTTTTTGCGGCGGCGAGTTTCTGTTTGTATTCCGCCGTTTTTGCGGGGCGTTTTTTCAGTTCGGCGAGAGCCGCCTTTGCGTCCTCTTCCGACTTAATCCGCGCCGAGCCGAAGAATGTGATTGTGTTCTGGATTTTCTCCTTTTCGAAAATGAATGCCGGCGAGAGGAGGTCGCGCATGATGCGCATGAGTCTCGGCGACACGTCCGAGAACAGACATTCTATCGGCTGTTCGCTACTGATTTGCTCGTCTTCAAGCGCGACGTTTTTCACCACAACTTTGTGCGAATTTTTTTTAGTCCTGACTTTTCTGTCCGCCATATTCTTTCCTTTCGGCATTTGTTTTTATCGAAAAAAAAGGCGGGGATTGCGTCCTGCGACGCAAATGCCCGCCTTTAAAATTCTACGGAATGCTATTTTTCGGCATTCGTGGTGATTTCGTTGATTGCGCCCGCGGCTTCCGTCATTACGGGTTCGGCTGTGTCGGCGCGGCTGACGACCACGGGAACTGTCGTTTCGTTGAAGCCCAGACCGTTGACGTAGAGGAATCCCTTTCCGGGGGCGGCGGCTTTGAGCATTACGCTGACCGAGCTTTGCCCTTCGGGAACTACGACGTCGTCCATAATTATCGAGCTTGGAATGTTCGTCTTTACGTCAATCGGGTATCCGCCCTTGGGGGCTTTGAAGCCGATGTCGAAAATCATGTTGACGATGTCGCCGCCAGCGAGCGTGATTGTCGAGGGTGAAACGCCCATTTTTGCGGTGTCGACGCGGAACGCGCCAATCCAGATTTCGCCTTTTTCGCCGACGAGTTCGACGTCGTATGTCTTGCCCGATTTCAGCGGGGGAACCACGAAGCTGAGCGTGGAGCGCGAGAGGTATTCGGTGTCGGCGTCCACGCCGCCCACGCGGATAACGTCCTGCTTGTCGAAGCCGCGTCCGAGAACCGTGACCGACGCGCCCACGGGGCCGCGTTCGTTTTGCATGTTCACTATATAGCGCGTCGCGGGTTTGAGCGTGTAGACCGTGGGGCTTTTCATTTCGCGGTCTTTCTTTACGCCGTCGATGTTGTTCGACACTTTATATTTCAGCAGAAAGTAGTATTTCGCCTCGTTTCTTCCCTTCGGGAGGGTGTAGTCGTACTCGTAGAGGCGGTCGTACTTCATGTCTCTGATTTCCTTCATGGGGATAATCTGTTCGTCGATTACCACGAAGGGTTCAATGGAGTCGCGCACAAGCGAGCCGTCGTTGATGTATGCGCTCATGCTGAGCGTGTACACGCGCGAGGAGTTTTCGGGTACGCGTTCGGGCGTGAGGTTTGTAAGCCCCGAACAGCCCGCCGCGAGCATTGCGGCGGCCGCCGCGCATACGGATACAAATTTCTTTGCTTTATTCATAGGTTTAAAATAATGTCGCATCTATATAAAAAAAAGTCCGACGTATGCAAGACATTTTCGAAAATTTCGGAATATATCTACACGTTCCGTTTTGCGCCCAGAGCTGCGACTACTGCCGCTTCTACAAGCGCGCTCCGACTTCCGCCGACCTCGACGCTTTCGTGCGCGGCGTGGGCGCGGAAATCGCCCTGCGCAAGTCGCTAAACGGCGGAAGTCTGCCGCGCCCGCAGACCATGTTTTGGGGCGGAGGAACGCCGTCGGTTCTCGACGAGCGGCGGATTGAAACGCTTGCGGAGTCTTTCGACGGGCTTCTGCCGACGGACGAATGGACTGTCGAGGTTGCGCCGACTAACGCCACGCGGGCGCGTTTGGAGGCGTTCAAGCGCGTCGGGGTGTCCCGCATTTCGATGGGCGTGCAGAGTTTCGACGAAGGCACTCTGCGCGTTCTCGGCCGCAGGCATACGCTCAAAGCCACGATGGAGGCGATTGGGCGCGTTGCCGACGCGGGCTTCCCGCATTTTTCGATAGACCTGATTTTCGGCGCGGAGGGGCAGACTCCCGAAGCGTGGCTTGCCGACATAGACAAAGCCGCCGTCTGCCCCGTCGACCACATCAGCGCGTACTGTCTCGAATTCGAGAGCGCGACGTCGTGCTGCGGCGGGCGCGGCGGCGACTACGCCAATGCGGAGCGCGAGGGCGACTTTCTCGAAATAGCTTTCGGCAGGCTTCCCGAGCTCGGTTTTGGGCAGTACGAAATTTCGAACTACGCCAAGGGCGGCGCGAGGTGTCTGCACAACCTTTCAACTTGGCACATGGCGCAGTGGCTCGGCTTCGGGCCTGCGGGGGCGTCGCAGTTCGGGGGGCGGCGTTTCCGCAACGCGCCCGATTTCGGAACGTGGCTTTGCGGCGTAAACGCGGGAGTTCCCGCGGAATGCGACGTTGTGCCGCTCGACGATTCCGAGATGTTTTCGAGCGCGTTGATTTTCGGGCTGCGCATGAACGACGGCGTCGATTTCGATTTATTGCGCCGCCGCTTTCCGTCGGCAGATTCCGAAAAATACCGCGAGCCGCTCGCGTTTCTTGCGTCGCAAAACCTGCTTGAAATCGACGGCGGGAGAATCCGCCTTACGCAGAGCGGGAGGCTTGTGGCGGACGCCGTGGCGGTCGAGCTTTTGTAGGCCTTGCGCAGTTTTCGCGCCGTTTTCGCGGGGGGCGTGCCGTGTGTTGTGTTTGCCCCTCGGAGTGTTTGCGGGCGGAGAAAAGCGGGCGCAAAAAAACGCCCCGCATTTTGCAATGCGCGGCGTTTGCTTTTTTCGGTCGGGGCGGAGTGGCGCGTTTGCGCCGTGCGTCCCGATTCAGAGGAGGGCTTAGTCTTGAAGTTCCTTTTCGGTGAACTTCATGGTGTCGCCCTCCCTGATTTTTCCCGAAATGATTGCGCGGGCGAGCGGGTTTTCAATCTTGTTGTTGATTACCCGTTTGAGCGGACGCGCCCCGTAGAGCGGGTCGTAAGCCTTGTCGGCGAGGAACTCGTACGCTTTCTTGGTAAGCTCTACTTTTATGTTCTGCGCTTCGAGCCGCTTGTTGAGCGAGTCTATTTGCAGTTTTACAATCTTTACGATTTCGTCGAGCTGCAATGCCTTGAAGATTACGATGTCGTCGATTCTGTTGAGGAATTCGGGCTTGAAGTGGGCGCGGACTTCGGTCATGACGGCTTCCCGCGCGGAGGCGGAAAGCTCGCCCTTGTCGTCGAGCGCGCCGTCGGTGATGAAGCGCGCGCCGATGTTGGAGGTCATGATGATTACCGTGTTTTTGAAGTCCACCCTGCGTCCCTGCGAGTCGGTCAGAATGCCGTCGTCGAGCACTTGCAGCAGCGTGTTGAGCACTTCGGGGTGCGCCTTTTCAATTTCGTCGAAGAGAACCACGCTGTACGGTCTGCGCCGCACCGCTTCGGTGAGCTGCCCTCCCTGTTCGTAGCCGACGTAGCCGGGGGGCGCGCCGATTAGCCGCGCGACGGAGTGCTTTTCCATGTA
>JAJXPD010000031.1:0-9541 GCA_021641325.1 Opitutales bacterium | reverse complement strand
ACTCGGACATGTCGATTCTGACGATATTGTCCTCGCTGTTGAAAAGAGCCTCCGAAAGCGTTTTTGCAAGCTCTGTTTTGCCGACGCCCGTGGGTCCCAAGAACATGAAAGAGCCTGTGGGGCGTTTGGGGTCTTGGATTCCCGCGCGCGACCTGAGGATTGCGTCGGAAACGCTGTCCACAGCCTCCGACTGTCCGATTACCCTCTTGTGGAGGATTTCGGGGAGTTTAAGCAGTTTCTCGCGCTCGGTTTCGAGCAGCTTTTTGACGGGAATGCCTGTCCAGTCGGCGACGATTGCCGCGATTTCGTCCGCGCTGACGCTTTCCTTAACGAGCGCGGATTCGCTCATTTCCTCGCTCATCGCCTTTTTGAGGGCTTCTTCGAGCTTCGGAAGTTCGCCGTATTTTATTTCCGCCGCCTGCGTGAGGTTGTACTCGCGTTCGGCGCGTTCCATCTTGATTTTCGCGGCTTCGATTTGCTCGCGGAGCTTTACGGCTTTGTCGGTCGCCTGTTTTTCCTCTTCCCACTGCGCCTTCATGGCGTTCGCCTTTTCGCGCATTTCGGCGAGTTCCCTGCGGACTTCGGCGAGCCGCTTGTCGTCGTGCTCCTCTTTCACGAGGGCGGTTTCCTCTATTTCGAGCCTGCGGAGTTTTCTCAGCAGGAGGTCGAGCTCTGCGGGCATGGAGTCGAGCTGCGTTTTGATTCTCGCGCAAGCTTCGTCGACGAGGTCGATTGCCTTGTCGGGGAGCTGTCTGCCAGTGATGTACCTGTTGCTGAGGTTTGCCGCCTCAACGAGGGCGCGATCCTGAATGTGCACGCCGTGGAATGTTTCGAAACGCTCTTTAAGTCCGCGCAAAATTGCGATGCTCGTTTCGACGTCGGGTTCGGCGACGTACACGCTCTGGAATCTGCGTTCGAGGGCGGGGTCTTTTTCGATGTACTGGCGGTATTCGTCGAGTGTTGTTGCTCCCACGCAACGGAGTTCGCCGCGCGCAAGCATGGGTTTTAGCATGTTCGAAGCGTCCATTGAACCCTCCGATTTGCCCGCTCCGACAATCGTGTGAAGCTCGTCGATGAACAGGATTATCTTGCCCTCCGACTCCTTCACCTTGTTGAGGACTGCTTTCAGCCTTTCCTCGAATTCGCCGCGGTATTTTGCGCCCGCGATAAGCGAGCCCATGTCGAGCGCGAAGACCGTCTTGTCTTTCAGCCCTTCGGGAACGTCGCGGCGGACAATGCGCTGCGCCAAGCCCTCGGCGATTGCGGTTTTGCCTACGCCGGGTTCGCCGATGAGGACGGGGTTGTTTTTCGTCTTTCTCGAAAGTATTCTTATTACCCTGCTTATTTCGTCGTCCCTGCCGATGACGGGGTCGAGCTTGCCCTCGCGGGCGAGCTTTACGAGGTCCGCGCCGTACTTTTCAAGCACGTCGTAGGTTGCCTCTGGCGTCTTCGTGTTGACATGTGTCGACCCGCGCATTTGCGAGACGACATCCTCAACGCCCGAACGCGTAATTTGCAGGCTTCTGAACAGGTTTGCAATCTCCTGCGGTTCGGGCTTTTCCACGATTGCAATCAAAAGGTGTTCCGTCGAGATGAAGTCGTCGGACATCTGCTTTGCTATTGAAGCGGCGCGGTCGAGCGTTGCCGACAGCCCCGTGCTGAGATAGGGGTCGGTATTCGAGCCGCCGACTTTCGGAAGGTTGTCGAGAACGCGGCGAATACCAAGTTCGAGCGCGGAGCGTTTGTCCGAGCCGAGCTTGTTGAGAATAGAGCCTACAATTCCGCCCTCCTGCGCAATCAAGCTTGCAAGGAGGTGTACTTGCAGGATTTCCGTGTTCCCGCGCTCCTTTGCGATTTCGCTTGCGCCTTTGAGTGCTTCAAGGCTCTTTTCCGTAAATTTTTCTGCGTCAATATTACTCATATTGCCTTTCGAATAGCAGTCTGTGTGCCAGTTCGCAACGGAATGATTACAAGGCAAAAACGCAAATGAGCGCGTCCGCTGCTGTGCCATTTTTTCCCTAACTTGTGCCAATTTTGGCACAAGCGCGGTGCGGGCGAAAAAACAGTCCCCAAAATTCGGCTTAGATATTGCGCGGCGGGCGGGCGCAAAAAAACACGGGCCTGAACCCGTGTTTTTGTCTGTCGGCTTTGAAAGCCGACTTGTTGCGGCGGGGGCGGAAGCCCCCCCCCCCCCCGTTTTTGCGAGCCGTATGGACTACGCTTTGTTCGCCGAACCGAGGACGTTTTCGACCTTGTGCATGTAGAGCTTTTTGAGCTCGTCGCGCGCGGGGCCGAGGTATTTGCGGGGGTCGAATTCCGCGGGCTTTTCGACGAATACCTTGCGGATTGCCGCAGTCATCGCCAGACGGCCGTCGGAGTCGATGTTGATTTTGCAAACCGCCGACTTCGAGGCTTCGCGGAGCTGTTCTTCGGGGATACCGACCGCCGCTTCGAGCTTGCCGCCGTATTTGTTGATTTCGTCAACATACTGCTGCGGAACCGAGGACGAACCGTGGAGGACAATCGGGAAGCCGGGAATGCGCTTTTCGATTTCTTTGAGAATGTCGAAGCGGAGCGGCGGCGGAACGAGGCGGCCGTTTTCGTCGCGCGTGCACTGTTCGGGCTTGAACTTGTACGCGCCGTGCGATGTGCCGATGGAAATTGCCAGCGAGTCTACGCCCGTCTTGCTTACGAAGTCTTCGACTTCTTCGGGGCGCGTGTACGAGTGCGTTTCGTGCGAAACTTCGTCTTCGATGCCCGCGAGGACGCCGAGTTCGCCTTCGACCGTGACATCGTGCGCGTGCGCGAATTCAACGACCTTCTTTGTGAGGGCGACGTTGTCGTCGTACGAGTGCGCCGAGCCGTCGATCATGACCGACGAGAAACCGTATTCAACGCACGATTTGCAGAGTTCGAAAGTATCGCCGTGGTCGAGGTGGAGGACAATCGGAATATTGCAGCCGAGTTCCTTTGCGTATTCGCACGCGCCCTGCGCCATGTAGCGGAGGATCGTCTGGTTTGCGTATTTACGCGCGCCGCTCGAAACCTGCAAGATAACGGGGGACTTTTTTTCGACGCAAGCCTGAACGATGGCCTGCATTTGTTCCATGTTGTTGAAGTTAAACGCGGGAATCGCATAATGACCTGCGATTGCTTTTTTGAAAAGCTCGCGCGTGTTAACAAGACCTAATTCTTTGTACGATACCATAATAATACACTTTCTGGTTAAAGAAGTCGTCAATACTGTTGCGCAATAAAATTAATGCAACAAAAAAAATTCTCCGCATGCGCCGTATTTTTTCCGATAGGGGTAGGGGCGGCTTCTCGAAAAAATCGGCTTGCGCCGCGCTCGGCTTAAATTCCGAGCTTTAAAAATCCGCACGAAAGGGCGTTTTTATGAAAAAGACAACTGGGATATTCTGTGCGCTCGCCGCGCTGTTTTCGGCGTCGTGCTGTTCGCATTCGGGGGCTTCGGGTCATGCGCTTCCCGAAGTAGATTTGAGCCGCTACGCGGGCAAATGGTACGAGGTTGCGCGGTTCGAAAACTTCTTCCAGCACGGCTTGCGCGACTGTTCCGCCGTCTACGAGCTTATGCCCGACGACCGCGTTCGCGTTGTAAATTCGGGCACTGCGCCCGACGGCTCGCGGCGGGAATCGACCGGCATTGCGTATGTGCCGAACCCCGCGAAGAGCGCGGAGCTTAGGGTGTCGTTCTTCCGCCCGTTTTACTCCGACTACATTGTGCTTGCGCGGGGCGGCGGCTACGAGTGGTCGCTCGTGGGCGCGTCGGACAAAAAATATTTGTGGATACTTTCGCGGACTCCGACCCTCCCGAAGCCCGTTTTGGCGGAAATTCTCGGCCGCGCCGAAAAGCTTGGCTACGACGTAAAAAAGCTTGTCTACAACGCGCCCTGACAGCCCGCATGCGCGTTTTTTTGCGCTGCTGCAATCCGAATTTGTTTGACCGCCGCGCCGAAGCGCGTAGCGTGGCTTCCCTATACAACAATAAATATGCGCACGGGAAAATTATCTTTTTTGATTGCGGCGGCGTGTCTTGCGCCCGTCTTTTCTTTCGCCGAATGGAGCGTTTCTTTCGACGAAAAAACTTCGGTTCTAAGCGCCGAAAACGACGGCGTGTCGGTCAGCGGCGAGCTTTTGTTCGAGTCGGACGGCAAAAAGTGGGGCGTGGTAAATTCGCGCGACGGCGTGAAGAACCGCTTTGCGCTGGTCGACGCCAAGGGGAACGTTCAAGGATACCTCGTCTTCCCACGAAACAACGACACTCTGGAAATGCTTTTCTACCACCGAACCGCGCAGGCGTATTCGGGCAAAATGAAGCTCTGGGGCGCATAAAAACCTCCGACGACGCCTTTGCGTGCCGAAGCAAGCCGGCCGACGGAGAGCGCGTGCTCGCCCTCGGCATAGGCGGAGCGGATTCGCTTTTGAACGACTCCGTGTTTGCGCCCGCCACCGACACCATGCTTTCGATGTCGGCGGGAGGGCTGAAAATTTCGACGCTTTCGCCGAAGTCGTACAAATTCGAGATGTCGGGCGAGATAGAAAAAAGCTCCCGCGCGAAGTTCGTTTTCGACCTGCGCAAAAACTATTTCAAAAACAGCTATGTTCCGTACTACAAGCCGCTCGACCGCAAAAACTGCCCGAAGACCCCCACGGGCTGGATGTCCTGGAACACATATTTCGACAAGGCGACCGCCGAAGACAACCTTGCGGAGGCCCGCGTGGGCAAAAAATTTTTGCAGCCGTTCGGCTGCGAAATCTGGTCGATAGAGTCGTGGCAGGGCAATTCCGACAAGCTGCCCGTGTCTAAGTTTTACCACCTCGATTTGGAGGTAAACGAAAAGCAGTTCCCCGACGGCATGAAGAAGCTCGCCGACGACATTCGCGCCCTCGGCTTCCGCCCGGGAATTTGGATTTCCCCATACGGAACGGGCAACCGCGACTTCTACGAAAAGCACAAAGACTGGTTTTTGCACGACGCAAACGGCAAGCCTATTTGGTCGTGGAACGGATTGTATACGATAGACCCGACCGTTCCCGAAGCCCTTGCGCACATAGAGGGAATCATGCGCAGGGCGTCGCGCGAGTGGGGCTACGAGTTCTTCAAAATCGACGGCATGTCGGGGCGCGACGCGGGCTACTGCGCGCACCTCTACGAGCGTCCGTCAATCCGCGCGCGCTTCAAGAATCCCAAGTGCGCAAATCCGTTCGAGCTTACCGTGCAGGCGTTCCGCAGGGGAATCGGCGGCGACAGGCTTTTCCTTGCGTGCCAGGGGCACACGTCGGGGCCCGAGGCGGCGTACGCCGAAATGGCGCGTACGGGCGCGGACATCGTGCACCCCAACAAGCCCGTCATGTGGAAAAACGTGCTCTTGCAGGGGCGTTGCACCGTCAACCAGATTTTCACGCACAACATCTCGATGATTGCCGACCCAGACACCGTGCTTGTCCGCGACCTTCCGCTTGAAGAGGCTCGAACGACAGCCACAATCGTCGCGCTCCCCGGCCAGCTCACGTTCTTCGGCGACAAGCTCGCAAACCTTGCGCCCGACCGCATGAAGATTCTCCAACAGACGCTGCCCGCCGCCATTGTGCGCCCCGCCGCGCTCTATCCGTACTTCGACATGCTCCCCGTCTGGAACTTGGCGGTAAAACACCCCGTTTTGGGCGAATACAACGTCGTTGCGTTCTTCAACTGGGGCGACGAGGAAAAGCTCGTCGAGGCAAGCGCGAAAGAGCTCGGCATGCCCGAAGGTTCGTATACCTGCCGCGAATTTTGGACGGGCGAAACCTACACCAACTTCAATCCGCCCTACGCAATCCGTGTGCCCGCGCACGGAGTCCGCGTGCTCGTCGCCCGCCCGACGGTTGACCGCCCGCGCATTCTCGCAACCGACCGCCACATTGCGCAGACGAATTTCGAAATTCTCGACGAAAAGTGGGACGCCAAAACAAAGACGCTCAAAGGCAAAATCGCCCTTGTGGACGGCTTCCCGACGGCGGTTGCAATCCACGTTCCTGCGCGCTATTCGTTCAAGTCAGCGAAAGCGTCGGGCGCGAAGATGTCGGCAAAGTCCGACAACAATTCGGTGGAGCTTAGCCTGCTGAAATCGCCCGACAACAAGGAGGGCTTTGCGAAGTTTGAGCTGAAATTTTAGCGTCCGCGCGGCTTTTGCGCCGAACGCCGCCCCTTGCCGAACGCCGGCGGGCGGCGTTTTTTTTTGCGTTCGCGCGGCCTGTTTCGATGCGAATTTGCTTGCGCTTTGCGCCGTTTTTGTGAGAGCTTTTTTTTCGAAGACTGCGGGGCAGGCATTCGCTCGGTTCGCCGAGAGGAAAGTCCGGACACCACAGGGCGGAACTCCGTTTGAAAGGACGGGGCGGCGGCGGAAAACGCCTCCGCATGGACAGTGCAACAGAAAATATACCGCCGCGCAAGCGGTAAGGGTGAAAAGGGGGTGTAAGAGACCACCGCCGTCGGAGCAATCCCGACGGGCATTGCAAACCCAGTTCGGTGCAAGACAATGTAGGGTGTGGGGCGGCTCGTCCATAACACATCGGGTATGTCGCACTCCGCAAGGAGGCGCGGGGTCGGAGCAATCCGCCCGCGCAGATAAATGAATGCCGGTTCGCAAGAGCCACAGAATCCGGCTTACGCTCCGCAGTCTTCCATTTTTTGCGGCGCGTCGCGATTTTTTTTGAAGCGCGCCGCGCTTTGTTTGCCCGCGGATTTTGTTTTTATCGCGGCGTGCCTTGCGGGCGGCTTGCGCTTTGTTTTGGGCGAAGCGCGTTTTGTAGTGTATCGCACTTTGGGGGCGTGCCATTTTTTGCGTTGCGCGTCGCGGAATTTTTGCGCAAAAAAGCCCCGCGTTTTTTTTGAATGCGGGGCTTTTGCTTTGCCTTGTTTGTTCGGCTTTGTAGGGCTATCGGCGGGTTATTCGGCGTCCGCGCCTACGGGCGCAAGTTCGCCGATTCCCCAAGTATTGTCGCCTATGCCGATTATTTCGCCGTCTTCGCCGATGTCGAAGTCTCCGAGGTCGAGGTTCGGGTCGCCGCCTTCGAAGCCGATATTCGGGTTGTCATTGAAGTCGATGTTCGGGGCTTTGACTATTTCAACGGAATTTCCCGCCGCCTGCTCTGCGGTCTTCATCTCAAACGTGGTGGAGCAAGCGTAATATCTGGACACATTTTTTTTACTTACGGCGTATTCGTTGCAGATTGCAGCTCCCTTAACAGACGCGGACGACTGGGTCTCGAACGCGATGGCATATTCGAATTCGAGCGTTTTCAAATCGTATATTGAGGGAGGTTTCGGGAGCTTGAACGTAATGATTGCCGTCGAGGGCGATTTTACGGCGTAAGTGTATGTGCCGCTTCCGAATTCAATTCCGTCGGAATTAAAGCATGTGAACTGCCGCTTTTTTGCGTCCGTAATTTTAAACGTCATAGTCGAGTAGAGCGTAGTCTTCGACTTAAACGTCATGCCGTCTTTGAGTTCGTTCGCCTTAAATGCGGGTACGTCAGGCTTGTAAAGGGTGATTCTGTCGGCGTAATCGAACGGCATTGTGCTTTCGCAAAGCATGTATGTGCCGTCGGCGTAGGACAGCTCGTATTTGAGCGTTTGCGCTTTTCCGAATTTGCCCTTGTAATCGTCAAAGGGTGTCAGGGTAATCGAGATGTCCGCCGAAACGGGCGAGGTTCTTTTGCAGGTGTATCTCACCTCTTTCTTCACCTTTCCGACCTTCGCCGCCATGCGCATGTTCGACTTGTCCGTAAAGATTGCGTTTGTGAACGCGCCGTCGATGTAGCCGACAAATCCGTAGCCTTCGAGCGAAACGGGCACGGGCGAATTCATAAGCTCCGCCGCGACCGTCTTGGACGCTTCCGAAGTCTGCGTTCCGAACTTGTTCGAGACTTCGCATTTGAAGAGCATGCTTGCCTCCCGCTTGTATTTGCCCTTTGCGACTTTGTATGTAGCCGCTCTCGCCCCGCGGATTTCCGCAAAGCTTGCGCCGCCGTCGGAGGATTCGTACCACTGGTACTTTATCGCCTTGCCGCTTGCGACCGCTTTAAGCTCGAAAGGATAGTCTATGAAGACCGTCTCCGTTTCGTCGCCGAGTTGCGTAATCAGGATTTCGTCGATTTTCGCAGGCTCGTTTGCGGTAATCAAGACCGCCGAGCTTGCGGCTTCGGGATAGATATAATTTCCTCTTTCGGTGCGGCTTACCGCCTTGCAACGGAACTTGGCTTTCTGGGCTTCGTCGAGCGTGATTTTAAGGCTGCCGCTTTTGCCGCTTTGAAGCACCGACCAAGTCTTGCCGTTGTCGTCGCTCTTTTCCCAAATGTAGATTACGTTTACGCCCGTGGCCGCGCAGTTAAGCTCGAACTCGTTGCCCGCAATCACCGTCGCCGCCTTGGGTTGCGCGGTTATCTTAGCCGAGGGGTAGACCGTGAGCTTTGCCGCGTTTGAGACAATCGGCTTTTCGGACGCCGCGTTTGAGACAATGCAGCGGTAGCGTGCGCCGTTGAGCTTTGCCGTGGGATTTTTTACAACCAAAGTGCTGCAAACTCCCGATGTGCTTGCCGCGCCCGCGCTTTTCCAGTTGCTTTCGACTGCGGTGCTTTTGCCGACGTCGCAACGCTGCCACTGGAATTTGGGGTTTTCGCCCGAATCGGCTGAAAGGACAATGGAGAATGTTCCGGAGCTGTTTTTGTCGCCGCTAAACGCGTTTGCGGGTTGCGTTGCGATTTTCGCCGCAACCGCCCGCTTTATCGTGATTGGCTTAGATTCCACCGTGCCCGCGGCGTTGGAGACTTCAACCATGTACTGCTTGTTGAAGTCGGTAATTCTGGGCGTGGTGTAGCTTGCGGCTTTTGCGTTTTTGATGGGAGTCTTTTCGCCGCCAACAACTTCGTACCACTGGTATTTAAAGGGGGCTTTGCCGCTCGCCCTTGCGGTGAACTTTAACTTGCAGTCGGCGTCCTTGTATTTTTTGTTCGAGCCGTCGAAAACGTAGCGCGTGGTAAGCCCGACATCGACCGTTGTGCGCGGGTAGACCGAAACCGTGTAAACGCCCGTCGTCGCCTTTTTATTGTCCTTGCCCATGAGTTCGTACTTGAATTTCATGGTCTCTTTTAAGCCGCTAATTTCAAGCGTATCGCAGATTGTTGATTTGCGAGAGTAGTCGGTAGACATGTCATAACGAGAACGTAAATCAATGCCTTCTATTCCCTTTCCGTGATACCAATCGTATTCTGAAATCCATTTTTTACCATCTTGCGAAGCATACCAATTAAAGATGCCATAAGAGCCATGTGATTCAAATTCCGCTTTGGCTTCAAGCGTTATTGTGTCTCCCTCGAAAACCACAAGGTTTGTCGCGCCTTTGGGCGAAATGATTTTCGTGCTGATTGTGCCGGCGGCAATCGCTCCCGCCGCAAAGATTTGCGCGGCTGCGAGTAGGAGTATTGTTGTCAGTTTTTTCATGGAATTTTCGTGCTGTTGGTTTTATTGGTTGTTCCAATA
>JAJXPD010000030.1:15045-16093 GCA_021641325.1 Opitutales bacterium | reverse complement strand
ACGCGGTACAGCCCGCGGTCGATTTCCTCTCTGCTAAGCCCTTCGGACGCCTCGATTACAAGGACGTCGCCCTCGCGCATGGTGAGAGTGCCGCGAAGCAGCCCCATTTCGAGATGGAGAATTTTCAGCACTTCGCGCAAAAGGTCTGGCACGCTCGTCCTCAAAGCGACGAGATGGCTGATTTTGTTTAATACGGCTACTTCTACGTGGAGGCTCATAAATTAATATGCGCTCACTTTATCAAATTTTTCAGGTACAAGTCAACACTGCGGGCGAGATTTTTTCCCGACTGGATAGCCCGAACAACAAGCGACGGCCCGCTTACGGAGTCTCCCGCCGCGAAAACGCCCTCTATGTTTGTCGAGAAATTTTCGTCCACTTTAATCATCGAGCGCGGCGAGAGCATTACGCCGAGGCTGTCCACGATTCCGCGCGTATCGACACCCGTAAATCCCATGCTAAGCAGAATCAAATCCGCCTCGATTTTGAATTTGGAATTGGGGCGTTCGGTGAAAGATTTGGGGCGTCCGAGAGAGTCGAAAGCCCAGTCGCACGCGACAAGCGACGCCGACTTAACCGCGCCCGCCTTGCCGTGTATTTCCTTGACGTTGACCGCCCACATGCGCGTGCCGCCCTCCAAGTGGCTGCTCGAAGTTCTGAGCTTGTACGGCCAGTCCGGCCACGGCGTGGAGCTGTGGCGTTCGGCGGGCGGTTCGGGCATGATTTCCACCTGCACGACCGATTTCGCCCCCTGTCGAAACGCCGTACCCATGCAGTCGCTACCCGTGTCGCCGCCGCCGACAATCAGCACGCGTTTGTCTTTTGCCGAAACTGTCGGCTCGTCGATTTCGCCGCTGTTTACGCGGTTTTGCGAAGTGAGAAATTCGAGCGCGAAATGCACGCCGTCGAGGTTGCGCCCCGCGACGTTTTCGCCCAGTCCGCGCGGAACCTGCGTGCCGAGACAGAGGCACACGGCGTCGAATTTTCGGCGCAGGTATTCGGCGGAAATGTCCGAGCCTATTTCCACGCCGCCCTCAAACAAAATCCC
>JAJXPD010000030.1:0-15035 GCA_021641325.1 Opitutales bacterium | reverse complement strand
GACGACGACAGCACGTCGATTCGCCTTTCTACGGCGCTCTTTTTGAGCTTGAAGTCGGGAATGCCGTAGCGGAGGAGTCCGCCGAAATTGTCGTTGCGCTCGAACACAACGACCTCGTGCCCGCAGCGGTTGAGCGCGTCCGCCGCCGCCAGCCCCGAAGGCCCGGAGCCGACGACCGCCACGCGCATGCCCGTGTGCCTGTACGGTTTGTACGGCTCTACGTATCCCTTGCGGAAGGCGTTTTCGATGATGTTGTATTCAATCTGCCGAATCGAAACGGGATCGGACGACAAGCCCGCGCAACATGCCGCCTCGCACAGGGCGGGGCACACGCGCGATGTGAACTCGGGGAAAGGCGACGTTTCGGAGAGCACATAGTAGGCGTCTCGCATGCGTTTTTCGCGGACGGCTTTGTTGAACTCCTGAATCGAGTTTCCGAGAGGGCACCCCGCTCCGTGGCAGAACGGAATGCCGCAGCCCATGCAGCGTGTTGCCTGAACTTCCGCCTGTTCGAGAGTCGGGTGGATTTCGACCTCGTCGAAGTCCGCCGTGCGCCCATCCCGATAGCCCGCGTTCAGGCGCGGTATGTTTAAGAATTCGGACGACATTGTTTTTTTAGACGTGCTTCTCCTTCACCTCGTCGCCGCCGACGAGCTTTCCGAGAACTTTTCTGTATTCAATCGGGAAGACCTTGACGAACTTCGGCAGTTCGTTTTCCCAATTTACAAGAATTTCCTTTGCGCGCTTGGAGTCCGTCGAGATGTAGAAGTCTTCGATGAGCGACTTCAATTCGATGTCGTCCGCCGAGCCTTCCGCGACGCTTTCCAAGTCCACCGACTGCAAGTTGCAGCGCATGTCGAAGTTTCCGAGTTCGTCGTAGACGTACGCGAAGCCGCCAGTCATGCCCGCCGCGAAGTTGAAGCCGGTCGGGCCGAGGCAGACTACGCGCCCGCCGGTCATGTATTCGCAGCAGTGGTCGCCGACGCCCTCCACTACGAAAGTCGCGCCGCTGTTTCTGATTGCGAAACGCTCGCCCGCCTTGCCGTTCACGAAGACCTTGCCGCTTGTCGCGCCGTAGCCTATGACGTTGCCCGCGATTACGTTCGACGAGCTGTCGAGCTTGGAGTCTCTGGGCAGGCGCACGACTATCGTGCCGCCCGAAAGGCTCTTTGCCATGTAGTCGTTGGCTTCGCCTTCGAGAATGAACGTAGCCCCCGCAGGGAGGAACGCTCCGAAGCTCTGCCCCGCGACGCCGGTAAAGTCGATTTTCACGGTGTCGGCGGGAAGCCCCGCGTGGCCGTACTTCTTGGCGATGTGGTTTGCGAGCATTGCGCCCACGCTTCGGTCGGAGTTGCGGATTTCCATCTTGATTTCGACGGGTTCGCCGCTCTGGATATTCGGCTCTACCTGCGCGAGAATCTTCTTGTCGTACGCGCCGGCGAGTTCGCGCGGAGCGAGTCCCGCGCTTCTGCGCGGCAGGGACGCGTCGCCGACCTGTTCGAAAATCTTGGAGAAGTCGAGGTTCTTCGACTTCCAGAATTCGATTGCGTAGTTCGTTTCGAGAAGGTCGCTTCTGCCGACCGCTTCGTCGATTGAGCGCAGACCGAGGGACGCGAGGATTTCGCGGACTTCGTTTGCGAGGAAGCGCAGGAAGTTTTCGATGTGTTCGGGCTTGCCCTTGAAGCACTTTCTCAAACGCGGGTCCTGCGTGGCGACGCCGACGGGGCAGGAATTGTCGTGGCACTTGCGCATCATCACGCAGCCGAGCGTTACGAGAATCGTAGTAGCAAAGCCGAATTCCTCCGCGCCGAGCAACGCGCCGATTACGACGTCGCGCCCCGTCTTCATCTGGCCGTCAACCTGAACGCGAATCTTGTCGCGCAGTCCGTTGAGGCGCAGCGTCTGCTGGGCTTCGGCGATGCCGAGTTCCCACGGCAGACCCGCGTACTTAATGCTTGTAAGCGGCGACGCGCCCGTGCCGCCGTCGTGCCCGCTGATGAGCACGACATCCGCCTTAGCCTTTGCGACGCCCGCGGCGACAGTTCCCACGCCGACTTCCGAAACGAGCTTTACGGAAATTCGCGCCTGTTCGTTTGCGTTGCGCAGGTCGTAGATGAGCTGCGCCAAGTCTTCGATTGAGTAGATGTCGTGGTGCGGCGGCGGGGAAATAAGCGTTACCCCAGCGGTCGCGTGGCGGACCCGCGCGATGATTTCGTTTACCTTGTAGCCGGGGAGCTGTCCGCCCTCGCCGGGCTTCGCGCCCTGCGCCACCTTGATTTGCAGTTCCTTTGCGTTAGCAAGGTATTCGGCGGTGACGCCGAAACGTCCGCTTGCAACCTGCTTGATTGCGCTCGAAATGTCGCCCGCCTTGCCGATGTTGGCGTAGCGCGCGGGGTCTTCGCCGCCCTCGCCGCAGTTGCTCATTCCGCCGAGCCTGTTCATGGCAAGCGCGATTGTCTCGTGCGCTTCGGGGCTGATTGAGCCGAAGCTCATCGCTCCCGTTACAAAGCGGCGGATAATGGATTCGACGGGTTCGACCTCCTCAATCGGAATCGCCTTTGTGGGCTTGAACTTGAACAGCCCGCGGAGCGTGCAGAGGTGGTGCGACTGGTCGTTGATGAAGTTTGCGTATTCGCGGTACTTCGCCTCATCGTTTTCGCGGACGGCGCGTTGCAGAAGCGTGATTGTCTGCGGAGTCCAGAGGTGGTGTTCGCCGTCCTTCTTGAACTTGTACTTGCCTGCGTTTTCGAGGACATTTTCGAAGTTCGGCTTCGGATAGTGCGCGTTGTGGTAGCGGGCAAGAGACTCGGACGCGATTTCCGTAAGCCCGATTCCGCCGACTCTCGACGCCGTGGGCGCAAAATACTTGTCCACCAAGTCCGCGCCGAGACCGACCGCCTCGAACACCTGCGCCTGACGGTAGCTGCGGAGCGTGGAAATGCCCATCTTCGACATTACCTTCAAAATGCCCTTGCAAATCGCCTTGATGTAGTTGGCGACCGCTCCCGCCGCGTCGATGTTCTTAATGCGACCCTCTTCCACCATGTTGGCTATGCTTTCGATTGCCAAGTAGGGGTTGATTGCCGTCGCGCCGTAGCCCAAAAGCAGACAGAAGTGCGCGATTTCGCGTGCCTCGCCCGTTTCCGCCACGATGCCCGCGCTTGTGCGCATGTTCTTTTCGACAAGGTGTCTGTTGACCGCCGCAACCGCCAGCAACATCGGTATCGGGGCGTGTCCGTAGGAGAGGTTCTTGTCGCTCAAAATTATGACGCTCTTGCCGTCGCGGACTGCCTGCTCGGCTTCGGCGCAGATTTTGTCGAGGGCAAGCTCCAAGCCGTGCGCGCCGCCCGCCGCCGAAAATTCGGCGAGGATTCTCCGCGCCTGAAAGTTCTCGACCTTCGAGGTGCAAATGCAGTTTACGTCGCGGTTTGCGAGAATCGGGTGCGGAAGCTTCAAAAGGTGCGCGTGCGACGGAAGCTCCACAAGCGTGTTGCCCTGATTGCCGATGTACGTCATCAGGCTCATCACAAGCTGCTCGCGAATCGGGTCAATCGGCGGGTTGGTAACCTGCGCAAAAAGCTGCTTGAAGTAGTCGTAGAGCAGCTGCGCCTTGTCGGACAAAACCGCCAACGCCGCGTCGTTGCCCATCGAGCCGTTCGGCTCCTGCCCATTTTCCGCCATCGGGCGCAGAATCATGTCCATGTCTTCGGCGGTGTAGCCGAAGAGCTTCTGGCGCTGAATGAGGTTCTCGCCGACAATCGGGTCGGGCACGGATTCGAAAATACCGCTAAGGGTAATGCGGTTGTCGTCAACCCACCTGCGGTAGGGCTTTGCGCGGGCAACGAGCGTCTTGATTTCCTTGTCGAAAAGGATTCTGTGCTTTTCGAGGTCGAGGTAGATCATCTCGCCCGCGCCGAGCTTGCCGCGGCGGAGCACCAAGTTTTCGGGAATGTCGAGCACGCCCGTTTCCGACGCCAAGACGAACAGACCGTCCGAGCAAATCGTGTAGCGGGCGGGACGCAGGCCGTTGCGGTCGAGCAACGCGCCCGCCTTTGTGCCGTCGGTAAACGCCAGAGCCGCAGGGCCGTCCCACGGTTCGGAAACGCCAGAGTTGTATTCGAAGAATCCAGCGATATCCTTGCTAACGTAGAAATTCTTGCCCCACGCCTGCGGAACAAGCATGAGCATTGTGTGCGCAAGGCTTCTGCCCGCCGACGCGTAAAGCTCTACGGCGTTGTCGAGGCAGGCGGAGTCGCTCTGGTTTTCGCGGATTACGGGGATTACCTTGGAAATGTTTTCGCCGAACAGCGGCGATTCGAAGTGCGTCTCGCGCGAGCGCATCTGGTTGATGTTGCCGCGCAGCGTGTTGATTTCGCCGTTGTGCGCCAAATATCTGAACGGCTGGGCGAGCTGCCAAGTCGGAAAAGTGTTGGTGCTATAACGCTGGTGGACGAGCGCGATTGCGCTCTTGAAAGTCTTGTCGGCGAGGTCGGGATAGAACGCCTTCAACTGCGGGGCGTTCAGAAGTCCCTTATATACTATCGTGCGACACGAGAGCGTGCAGACGTAGAATGTGTCGCCCGCGGAAGTCTTGGCGTCGATGTTCTTTTCAATCACGCGGCGCAAAATGTAAAGGGCGCGTTCGAAGTCCGCCTCGCTGCGCTCGCCGCGCCCCGAAACGAAAACCTGCTCTATGCGCGGGCATGTCGAAAGCGCGACGCCCCCGATTGCCGATTCGTCAACGGGAACTTTTCTCCATGCTATGATAGACATTCCCTCTTCGGCGACCGCCGCTTCCACAACCGCCCTGCACTTTTGCGCAAGGTCTTCCTCGCGCGGGAGGAAAATCATGCCGACGGCATATTCGCCCGCCTTAGGCAAACCAGAAATCTGCGCACGAAAAAATTCGTCGGGAATCTGAACCATTATACCCGCGCCGTCGCCCGTCTGCGAGTCTCCGCCGACCGCGCCCCTGTGCATCAGGCGTTCGAGAATCTGCACGCCGTTGTCTACAATGGAATGCTTTTTTACGCCGTTGATGTCGGCTACCATTCCGACGCCGCAGGCGTCGTGTTCGTTAGATGCATTGTACAGCCCTTGGGGCTGCGGGTAATAACTGTTTTGTGTTCGTTGCATATTTGTTTTGGTAATTATGATTTACTTCAAGCACATTCCGTGCCAATTTTGTAGCACTTTTCGCAATTTACTAATAACCAGCGCGGAACAATGTTTTATTGCCAAAACTACAATTTTGGGGCGGCGGCGCATTTCAGATTTACGACAATTTTGTAGCGCGCTGCATTTTTGCGCCACAAAATTGTCGCAACATAATTGGCGCAAATCGGCGGTTTGGGCGTTTTGAAAATTGACATTTCGGGGTAAAGCTACAATCTGCATAGTATATATAACATAAAGGCGCAAAATACCGCCGAAAGCCGATAAAAATACGCCGATACCGCCGTTTGAAAAATTCTGGCACGGCATCTGCTACACTATCGGCAGTTCCATTTTAAACAACACAAGGACAATCATGAATGCAAGAAAACAAGCATTGACGAAGATTTCGGAAACCCCCAAGGTTTACGAAAATCTCGAAACTCCCTACGACATCGACACCCAGTACGGCGTCGATACGTTCGGACTCAAAACGATGGAGGCGTACTTGTCGAAGCCCATCTACAAAAGACTTCGCAATACGATTGAGCAGGGAGTTGCCCTCGACGCGGCTGTCGCCGACGACGTGGCGCACGCAATGAAAATCTGGGCTATGAGCCGCGGCGCGACCCACTACACCCACTGGTTCCTGCCACTCACAGGTTCGAGCGCAGAAAAACACGACGCATTCCTCGACCCCACAAGCGACGGTCAGGCAATCACGCGCTTTTCGGGCAAAAACCTCATTCTCGGCGAACCCGACGCGTCGAGCTTCCCGTCGGGCGGTCTGCGCTCCACGTTCGAAGCCCGCGGCTACACCGCCTGGGATCCGACCAGCCCCGCATTCATCAAAAGAAGCGGCGGCGTCGCGACGCTCTGCATTCCCACAATGTTCTGTTCCTACACGGGCGAAGTGCTCGACAAAAAGACGCCGCTTCTGCGCTCCATACAGGTTTTGGGTGCGCAGACAAAACGCCTGATGAAGTGCTTCGGAATCGAAGAGGACGCCCGCGCAAACGTAACGCTCGGCGCGGAACAGGAATACTTCCTCGTAGACCGCGAACTCTACGTACAACGCCCCGACCTCATGCAGACGGGCAGAACGCTCTTCGGCGCTCCTCCGCAAAAGCACCAGCAGCTTGAAGACCACTATTTCGGAGCAATCAAGCCGCGCATCATCAATTTCATGCACGATGTCGATTTGGAGCTTTGGAAAATCGGAATTCCCGCAAAGACGCGCCACAACGAAGTTGCGCCCGCGCAGTTCGAAATCGCGCCCGTGTTCGAAGAGCTGAACTTGGCGACAGACCATAACATGATGATTATGGAAATTCTGCGCAACGTGGCGGAAAAACACGGTTTGGTATGCCTGCTGCACGAAAAGCCCTTCGCGGGAATCAACGGTTCGGGCAAGCACAACAACTGGTCGATTTCCTACGGCGACAGAAACCTGCTCAACCCCGGAACGAATCCGCACGAAAACGCGATATTCCTCACGACTCTCTGCGCGGTAATTCAGGCGGTAGACAAACACGCCGACCTGCTCCGCTCGGCGACTGCGGGCGCCGGCAACGACCACCGTCTGGGCGCTAACGAAGCACCGCCGGCCATCATCTCGATGTTCCTCGGCGAACAGCTTGCCGACATCATCGACCAAATCGAAGCTGGCGCGGCGAAAAGCTCGAAGAACAGCAACTACCTCAAAGTCGGCGTCGATACCCTGCCCCCGCTCCCGACGGACGCGACGGACAGAAACCGCACAAGCCCCTTCGCTTTCACGGGCAACAAGTTCGAATTCCGCGCGGCGGGTTCGTCGCAGTCGTGCGCAAGCCCGAACATCGTGCTGAACACGATTGTCGCCGAGGCTTTCGACGAAATCTCTACAAAGCTCGAAGTGCTGCCGAAGGCCGACTTCCAGAAGGGTCTGCAAAAGATTCTCCAATCGATTGTCAAGGCGCACAAGCGCGTAATCTTCAACGGCGACGGCTACAAGGAAAATTGGAAGAAGGAAGCCGCAAAACGCGGTCTGCCCAACCTGCCCAATACTCCCGCCGCGCTCGAACCGCTCAAAGACCCGAAGAACATCGAACTTTTCAAGAAGTACGGCGTCTTCAATTCGAGCGAAATGCTCTCGCGCTACGAAGTGTTCATGGAGGAATACAGCAAGAAAGTACACATCGAAACGGCTCTCGCGCTGAACATCTCCAAGACAATCATCATGCCCGCCGCGGAAAAATACCTCGGCAAGCTTGCCGAAACGGCGAAAAACGTCGCGGACGCAAAGTTCGGCAAAAACAAGGGCTTGGAAGCCAAGGGCAAACTGATTAACGCTCTCGTAGACAAGCTCGCAAGCGCGAACGACAAGCTCGAAAAGCTGGTTGTGGAAAACGCCGACCCGCTCAAAAAGCTCGCGGCAATGGGCGATGTCCGCACGATTGTGGACAAGCTCGAAGTCGAACTGGACGACGCGCTCTGGCCGATGCCGAAATATTCGGAGTTGCTTTTCATATACTAATCTCCATCTATCCGCAGGGACGCCCGATTTCGGGCGTCCTTTTTTTTGCGCCCCGCGCGGCGGAGCACCGCGACTTGCGGAGGCTCGCCGTCTCCTCAAAAAATGCGGCGTCCGCTCTTGCTTTCATGCTTGCAAGAAATCGGAGGGAACGGTAGAAAAATTCCCATGAAAAAACACACATTGAAAATTCTTGCGATTGCCTGCACACTTTGCGCATGCGCATTCGGCGGGACAAAAACTACGCGCAACCCCGCCATAGGCGGCTGGTACGCCGACCCGCAAATAAGAATCTACAACGGGCAGTACTGGATTTACGCGACATACTCCGACGCCTACGACAAACAGGTTTTCCTTGACTGCTTTTCGTCGCCCGACATGGCAACGTGGACACACCACAAAAACATAATCACCGCAGACGAAGTAAAGTGGCTCAAACGCGCCCTCTGGGCGCCCGATTCAATTGAAAAAGACGGCAAATACTTTCTGTTTTTTGCCTGCAACGACGCAACCCCCGTCGACAAAAAAAACGGCAACATGGCAAAACGCAAATTCGGAGAGCGCGAATACGGCGGAATCGGCGTCGGGGTCGCCGACAAGCCCGAAGGCCCGTACAAAGACCTCATCGGCAAGCCGCTTGTGGACGAATTTTACAACGGGGCGCAGCCTATCGACCAGTATGTTTTCAAATACAAAAATTCATACTACATGACATACGGCGGTTGGGGAAAATGCAATATCGTAAAACTTGCCGACGACTTCAAATCGCTCGACAAGCTGCCCGACGGCTCTATCTACAAAGACATCACCCCCGAAGGCTACACAGAAGGCTCGGTGATGTTCGAGCGCAGGGGAAAGTGGTATTTCATGTGGTCGGAAGGCGTGTGGGCGGGCAACAACTACAAGGTTGCCTACGGCATTGCCGACACGCCGTTCGGGCCGTTCAAAAGGCTCGGCACTGTCTTGGAATCGGAACGCCCGCTTGCGACGGGCGCGGGACACCACAGCGTTGTAAACATTCCGAACACCGACGACTGGTACATCTGCTACCACCGCCGCCCCATTCCGAACCGCGGCACACACCACCGCGTTGTCTGCATAGACAAAATGTTTTTCGACGCCGACGGCAAAATTCTGCCCGTGAAAATGACAGAACAGGGCGTCGAGCCGCGCCCGCTGAAATAGCCGCCGCGCCGGCGCGGCGCAGGAACCAAAAGCCCCGACACCTGCGCGATTCAAAAATAAGCTAAATTACCCGAATCAAAAAAAACGCGCCGGCACAGTGCTAAATGAAAAACGCCGCGCATGTTCCGCGCGGCGTTTGTGTTTTACTTGAAATTGAATCAAATGCCGAAAATAGGCGGCTACACTTTGGATTTTGCGAATTCGGTAAAGCGTTGTTCGCGTATGAGGGTGATTTTTACGGCGAGGGCGTTGTCTACCGTCTCCTCTATCTTTCTGCGGATTTTTCCCGCAATTTCCTGCGCCTCGACGTCGCTTACGGCGTCGGGCGAAACTACGACGCGCAGTTCGCGCCCCGCCTGCAAAACGTACGCGCCCGCCACGCCGTCGAATTCAAGCGCGATGCTTTCGAGCGTCTTGATTCGGCGGATATAGCCCTCGGTCGCCTCCATTCTCGCCCCCGGTCGCGTCGCCGAAAGGGTGTCCGCCACGCGCAAAATCACCGAGTATACGCTCGCAGCTCCCACTTCACCGTGGTGCGATTCCACCGCGTTCACAACAGTGTCCGACTCTCCCGAATGCGCAAGCAACGCCGCCCCCGCCTTTGCGTGCGACAAGTCGGAATCGGGCAGAGCCTTGCCGATGTCGTGGAAAAGCCCCACGCGCTTTGCAATCGAGGTGTCGCAGTTCAATTCCGCCGCGATAAGCGCGCAGAGTTTCGCGGTTTCGACGGAATGCGCAAGGGTATTCTGGTTGAGCGAAAGGTGGAAAGAGAGCCTGCCCAAAGTCGCCAAAACGTCGGGGTGCACACGCGCCAAGCCGAGGTCTTCGGCGGCTTTCGAGCCGATGTCGTAGACGTGCTGCTCCATGTTTTTCTTTGCCGACTCCGCCGCATGCTCGATTGACGCGGGGTTGATTCTGCCGTCGGCTATCAGGGCTTCGAGCGCGATTTTTGCGGCCTCCCTGCGGACGGGATTGAACGACGACACCGAAACGCTGTCGGGCGTTTCGTCGATGACGAGCGTCGTTCCCGTAGCCGCCTCGAACGAACGGATATTGCGCCCCTCCCTGCCGATGAGCCTGCCTTTCATGGCGTCGTCGGGAATTTTAACGGCGCACGCCTGAACGGACTGCGGAAGCGAGGTTGCGATGCGCTGCATGGCGTCAACCAAAATGCGCTGCGCGGCGTCGTCCGCGTCTTTTTTCGATTTTTCGAGGAGTGCCGAGCGGTACAGCGCGAGGTCTTCCACGCACTTCTTTTCGATTTCGCGCTTGGCGTCGCCGCGAATATCCTCGATGTCGAGCTTTGCAAGCTGCGCGAGTTTGACGGCATATTCCTCCGACTTCCTGCGGTAGTCCTCCTTCATTTTTGCGAAGCGCGTAAATTCGGCGTCGGCGCGTTCGGCGGCGCGTTCGGCGTTTTGGACGCGGATTTTCGCCTCGGCGAGCTTTTCGTCCTGCTCGCGCTTGGCGACGCGGGCGAGCGAAAGCATGTCCTCGTACTCCGACTTCATCTCGATTTCGCGCTCTTTCAGGAGCATTTCAAGCTCGTTGCGCTTTTTCTCGTATTTGACAAGTTCGTCGTTTCTGATTGTTTCCGCCTCCGACTCCATTTTGTTGCGGAGCGAATTTACCCGCACCACCAGAATGATGCACTCGGCAAAAAGGCACGCCGCCAAGACGCCAAGGACGATGGAGTTCCAGTCAAATAGTTCGAAATTCATGTTTCGGAATGGGTGCGCGGAGCGCGCTAGTAAAATTTTCCACTATTAATGTATTATATTTTGACAAACGCAAGCAGAATGAGTTGCGCGCAAAAATAAAAAAAGCCCGCCGAAATGCGGGCTTTGACCATGAGAAAAATTCCGGATTAACGGCGTCTGCGGTAGAGCGCAAGCGCGAGCGCGATGCCGCCGAAAATCGCCGCCCATTCGGCGGGTTCGGGAATGTTGGAAACGATGTTGAGGAATCCGTTCTGGATTTCCCAGTGTTCGTTTTCGCCGCAAAGCGTTTTGCCGTCCTTGTCGTATGCTACAAGCTTAATGTTTTTTACGACGGAAGTATTGCCGATTTTCGTGATTTTCAGGGCATCGCCTACAAGTTCAATGTTGCTTGTGTCGTTGATTTTGAACGTGTCGTTTACGAAATCGTTAAGAATAAGCGATTCCGTTCCGTCGAACGGGTAGGTATTTACTTCGTTTACGTCGAGCTTTGCGGCAGTGAGCAGACCGTGCGTGGCGGACAAGTTGATTGTAAGCGACGACCTACCCTGAAATTGGATATTGCCGAGCTTCAAATCTGTCGTCGCCGAAACGTCGATAATGCCCCTTGTTGCCGAACCGAGAACAATGCTTGGTTTGCCGCCGCTTGCCGTCGAAAGAACGTCGTTGGCGCCGATGATAAGCTTAGCGCCGGTGCCGCCGAAAATTATTCTTCCGACCGTTGTTTTTGAACCTTCTTTGAGGTTTATAATCCCGCCGTCCCTGAGCCTCATCGAGCCGTTTTTGAAGTTGAGAACGCCGCCGTCAAACACGCGCATTTCGTTGCCGGAACCGGCGACTTCAAGGTTGTAGCCGTTGGTGTCGGTGGGAATTTGCGCCGAATTTGTTCCGTACGCGGTTTCAACCGTGCCGTAGATATCTATGCGTTGGCCTTTCGACGCCGTACTCCAACCGGGGTTATTACCCGTATAGACGTAGAGCGTGCTGCCCTTGTTTACCTGAATTCTGCCTTTGTTTGCGAGAGGGTCGGTCTCGTTTTTGATTGTAAGGACGCCCGTCTGCGAGCCGTCTTGCGTGCCGATTTGGAGCAAAACCTGATTGATTTCAAGCTGGCCTTCGAACACCTGCTCGCCGACAAACGTCGTGCCTTCGGTGATGGGCGAGCTTACTTCGCTAACGGTTGCGGCAGTTGCGGAAACCGCCGCCGCGCCCGCTATTAGAGACATTAGCAGTGCCTTTTTCATTTTTTTATTTCTCTCCTTAATGTGTATTGTAATATGGGTTAAGATTAATATGATAACAAAAAAGGGTCAGTCCGTGAATTGTCAACAACAAATTCGTCCCGAATTTGCAAAATATCCGCAAAACCAGAAAATTCCGCCGACTATGCCCGTTTTTCCCCCCGCGCCGCCGAGCCGCATTTGCCGCGGTTTTGAGGCAGTTTAAGTCAAAAAAAAAAGACGGCGCGGAAAAATCCGCGCCGTCCGAAAAAAAATTTCGAGATATTTTGCCTACGCGCCCTGCGCAAGCTTCGGCCTTGCCGCCTCTATTCTTGCTACAACCTTGTCCCTGCCCAAGATTTCGAGCATCGGGAAGAGGTCGGGGCCGCCCGCCTGTCCGGTTACGGCGTAGCGGACAATCTGGAAGTATTCGTTCGACTTGCGCCCCGCCTTTTCCGCCATTTCGCAAACGGCGTTGTAAATGGAGTCGTGGTCGAATTTTTCGAGCTTTTTGAAGAGTTCGAGGGCTTCGTCGAGACGCGCGAGCGGTTCGCCCTTCTTGAAGACCTTTTCCCGCCCCGCCGTGTCGAACGGGTAGTCTTCGGTAAAGAAGTATTCGACCATCGAGGGCAGCCCCTCCATGTTGGCGGCTTTCGGCTGGCAAAGGTCGAAAACCTTGCCGATATATTCTTCGTCCGTACCCAAATCGACCTTGCTTTCGGCCGCCATTGCGCGGCGGGCAAGCTCGTGGAATTTTGCGGGCGGAAGGGCGCGGATATGTTCGGTGTTGAAGTGCGCCATTTTGCGCTCGTCGAAGCGCGCGTTGCTCTTGACGATTCCCGAAAAGTCGAACAGCTCTATAATCTCTTCGATTGGCATTACCTCCTTGCCGTTTTTCGGATTCCAGCCGAGCATGCAAAGGTAGTTGCGGACGGCTTCGGGCATGAAGTTCTTTTCCTGATATTCCTCGATGAGCGCGCCTCTGTCGCGCTTGCTCATCTTGCCCTGCCCCTCGCTTTTGAGAATCAGCGGAATGTGCGCAAACTGCGGCATGGGGGCGTCGAACGCCTTGAAGAGTTCGATGTGTTTGTTGGTGTTCGTAAGGTGGTCCTGACCTCTGATGACGTTTGTGATTTCCATGCAGATGTCGTCAACGACATTCACGAAGTGGAACACGGGAGTTCCGTTAGAGCGGAAAATCGGGAAGTCTTTTTCCTCGGTGCGCTCGACGTCTCCGTAAACGGCGTCGTGGAGCACCTGCGCCTCGCCCGAAACCTTGAAAAACACCGCGCCGTCCTTGTCGTACGCGCGGCCTTTTTTGCGGAGGAGTTCGAGGTATTCCCTGTAAATGTCGGCGCGTTTGCTCTGGAAATACGGGCCGTAGTTGCCGCCGACATCGGGGCCTTCGTCCCAATCCAGACCGAGCCACTTCATTCCGTCTTTGAGAATGTTGAGGTATTCCACCGAATTGCGCTCTTCGTCGGTGTCCTCTATTCTCAGCACGAACGTTCCGCCCGTGTGCTTGGCGTACAGCCAGTTAAAGAGCGCGGTGCGCGCGCTGCCGATATGGAAAAAGCCCGTGGGGCTGGGGGCAAATCTTACTCTTACTTTACTCATTTTTGCTATGTTGAAATTTTCGAATTAAAGCGTTTTTTGCCGTTTCGACAAATAAAATTTGTAGACGCGCAAAAACGACGGCGTGAAGTTTTGCGGAGTTTCGGCAATCATGCGCTCGAAATCGGACACTTTCACCCAGTCGAGCGACGCCACTTCGTCGGGCGGAATTTCGAATTTTTCCGAGCCGTCGCACTCCATCTCGTAGACGAAAGTGAATTCGTTGCCCGTCTCGGCGCAGGGCGAAATTTTGCCGATTTTTTCGAGCCGAGAGATGTCTACCGAAAGCCCCGTTTCCTCCCGCATTTCGCGGACTGCGGCGGTATCGTAGTCTTCGCCGCTATCGACGTGTCCGGAGCACGACGTTGTGTAGATTCCGGGGTACAAATCCTTGCTCATCGAGCGTTTTTGCAGGAGTATTTCGCGCGAAGCCCCCGCTTCCTTAAACATCAGAACGTGCGACGCCCTGTGCAAAAGCCCCTTTGCGTGGACGACCGAGCGCGGCGCGTTCCCGACGACGCCGTCGGACATGTCCACAATGTCGAAAATGTCGTCCGCCACGGCTATTTCCCCGATTTCGTTTTTGCGGGCGCGTAGGGCACGTTCACGCGCCTGATTTTGCGCATGTCGTAATCTCCTATTTTAAGCTCT
This sequence comes from Opitutales bacterium, assembly GCA_021641325.1. Taxonomy (GTDB): domain Bacteria; phylum Verrucomicrobiota; class Verrucomicrobiia; order Opitutales; family Intestinicryptomonadaceae; genus Merdousia. The sequence continues at coordinate 981 of JAJXPD010000030.1, read as the reverse complement.
TTGCAGTAGTTCAGAAGCGGCGGCATGGGGTCTATCGGCGCAAAGCCGAAGCTGCGGCGGTACTTGTTGATTGTGTTCCACGCCAAGTAGTCTATGACGACGGGATTCGAGCTCATCAAAATTGTGTTTTCGGAAAACGAGCAGCGCGAATTGAATATTGCCCCGCCAACGAACTGCCCGCGCTCGTACGACAAAATCGTAAGCAGGTTCGACGAGTGCAGTTCGGGAATCGCCGACACTTCCGCCGCCGCCATCGACGCGTTCGCGGGCTGTTTCAAAAACCTCTCGTTGTTCGACATGTTCCAAATGCTCGCGTTGCCGATTGCAGCGCACACGCCCAAGCCCTCCATGTCGGTGATGACGGGCAGGTTAATCCAAAAATCGACAGTCAGGAAAAGCGGCACGGGCAGGTAGCTTTTGCGCAGTTCGGGGTTGTAGAGGTCGGACGACATGTTGATGTTTTTCATCGACTTCGGCATAAGCGAATTGTCGTAGTACCAGTTTTTGTCGAAGAATTTGCCGCTTTCGATGTCTGCTACCGGCGAGCCTTTGTAGTTGTCGGGCGTGCCGTTTTGGAGGGCGGAGACGCGCGGGAGGAATCCGCAGTCGCGCATTTTGCGGCGGCTCATATCGACAAGCGTGATGTTCTCGCGCTTGTAGCCGCGCTTTTCGAGCTGCGACACCACCGCGTCTACAAGCGCGCGCGGCGTGCACATTCCCACCCCCGAATTCGTGTAGATTTTAAGCCCCACCCTGCCCTTCGAGGCGGGCGCGATTTTCTCGCCAGATTCCCTCTCGAAAGCCGAGAACAAAACCGAAACCGCCCTGTCGTAATTTGATTGGGCGAAGCCGGGAACGCGGCATTCGAAAAGCGTGTCGTTTAGGCGGTCGGCGGCGGTCTGTCGAGGCGCGTCGGGCGTCTGGGCGGACAGCGAAGCAATGCCGATTGCCGCCAAAACTTGAAAAATTGCAAGTTTTTTG
>JAJXPD010000029.1 GCA_021641325.1 Opitutales bacterium | reverse complement strand
CCTCCTTTTCGCCCGCGGTGAAATAGCTCGCCAAGCCGAGCAAATCGTATGTGGCGCGGATAAGCTCGGAAACGCCGCTGCCGTCCACGCCGAGCTCTTTCAGGTATTCCGCCGACTCCTCCGGCGAAAGCGACGAAAGCTCCTCTTCGAGGCGCGCGCAAATCACGCATGTTCCCGCGTTGTGCTCGTTTTTTGCGAATTCGCGAACCCGTTTGACGTACTCGTTCGAGTCTCCGCCGAGGTCTCCCTCGCCGACGTTGCACGCGTAGATTACGGGCTTCGACGTCAGCAGGAAGAACGATTTTATCCGCGCGGAGTCCTCCTCCGAAACGTCGGGCAGGGTGAACGCGGGCTTTCCCGCGTTTAGGTGCTCGATGAGCCGTTTGAGCATTTCGACGTTCTTGATTGCCTCTTTGTCCATGCCCTTAGCCTTGCGGGCGTTGGAGTCGAGCTGTTTTTCGCAGCTTTGGAGGTCGCTTAAAATGAGTTCGGTGGAGATAACCTCGATGTCGCGAATCGGGTCGACGCTTCCCATACTGTGGAGAATGTCGTCGTCGTCGAAACAGCGCACGACCTGCACGATTGCGTCTACCTCGCGTATGTTCGCAAGGAACTTGTTGCCGAGCCCCTCGCCCTTGCTTGCCCCCGCGACGAGACCGGCGATGTCCACAAACTCGACCGCCGCGGGGATTATCACGTTCGTCTTTGCGATGACCGCAAGCGGCGCGAGCCTGTCGTCGGGAACTTCCACGACTCCCACGTTCGGCTCAATCGTGCAGAACGGATAGTTTGCAGCCTCCGCCTTGCGCGAGCGCGTGAGCGCGTTAAACAGCGTACTTTTGCCGACGTTCGGCAAACCCACAATACCTGCCTTCAACATTTCGAAAACTCCGTTTAATCTCTCGGTCCGTACTCTATTTTCTTCGAACCGTATTTAATGCTTGCATGGTTTTTGCCGTCGGGGCGCGCGGATTTTTCGGTGTAGCCGACGACCTGCGCGGCGATTCCGAAAGACTCCGCAATTTCCACGACCTTCTTTGCGTCCGACTTTTTGCAGTATACCTCCATGCGATGTCCCATGTTGTACACTTCGAACATTTCGCGGTCGGTCGTGCCGCTCGCCTTTTGGATTGCCCTGAAAATCGGCGGGACGGGCAGAAGGTTGTCTTTCACAAAGTGGACGCCCTTTCCGAAGCGCAGGCATTTCGTCTGTCCGCCGCCAGAGCAATGGACAAGCCCTTTTATCAAATTCGGATACTTTTTCATGATTTTCATCACGACGGGCGCATAGGTGCGCGTGGGGGAAAGCAGAGCCTGACCGACGGTCATGTCCGAGCCTTCAAGCTTGTCTTCGAGCTTGTGCGGCCCGCAGTAGACGAGGTTTTTGTCGGTATTGGAATCGTAGGTTTCGGGGTATTTTTCGCGGTAGTAGGGGCAGAGCATGTCGTGGCGCGCGCTCGTAAGCCCGTTCGAGCCTATGCCGCTGTTTTCGAAGTCTTCGTACGTTGCGCGCCCCGCCGACGAAAGCCCGACAATCGCGAGGTTCGGCTTGATGTCCGCGCCCGTAATCACGTTGTCGCGCTTCATCACGGCGACCGCGCAGCTGTCCACGACGACCGCACCCGTGAGGTCGCCCACGTCCGCCGTTTCGCCGCCGCCGGAATAGATTTTAACGCCGAGTTTTCTGAGTTTTGCGAGGAAGTCCTCCGAGCCCAAAATAAGCTCCGCAAGAGCCTTGCCCGAAAAATTCCTGGCGTTGCGGTTTACGGTGTTGGAAAGCAGAATGCGCTCGACCGCGCCGATGCAGAGAAGGTCGTCTATGTTCATCACGATGGAATCCTGCGAGATTCCCCTGAATACCGATGCGTCGCCCGTTTCCCTGTATTGGAGGTACGCTATGATTGACTTCGTGCCGCTGCCGTCGGAGTGTATGACGTTGCACTTGGCTTTCGAACCCGTCAGAAAGTCCTCCGTGATTTTGCAGAACGCGCCCTTGAAAACGCCCTGGTCGAGCTTGTCCACTGCCGCGTGGACTTCCTCCTTGCCCGCCGAAACTCCGCGCGCGGCGTAGCGGCCGATATTTTTCTTTGTTGCCATAATGTAGCCTTTTCTATTAAAAATTATCCGTGTTTATTCGTCCAAGAATTTTGCGAACGCCGCTTTGAGCGAGTCGTAGTCGCGCGCGACGGGCAGGTCGGAATTTTCCGCCGCGAACTTTTCGGTCGGGCGGTAGAGAACCGCGCGGTCGGCGGCGCGGAGCATCGAAAGATCGTTGTACGAATCGCCCGTCGAGACCACCTTGAAGTTGAGCGATTTGAACGCCTCGACCGCCCTGCGCTTCTGGTCCGCCATTCTGAGTTTGTAGTCTGCGACAGTGCCGTCGGGGGCGATAACAAGCTCGTGGCAGAACAGCGACGGGTAGTCGAGCTTTGCCATGAGGGGCGCGGCGAACTGCTCGAAAGTGTCGGAGAGAATTACCACCCTTGTGCGCGAGCGCAGCCACTGCATGAATTCGCGCGCGCCGTCGAGGGGTTCGAGGGTCGCGATTATTTCGGAGATGTCGCCGAGTTTTATTCCGCGTTTTGCGAGAATGTCCAGACGGTACTTCATTAGTTTGTCGTAGTCGGGCTCGTCGCGCGTGGTGAGGCGGAGTTCGGAAATGCCCGACGCCTCCGCAAACGCAATCCAGATTTCGGGAATCAAAACCCCTTCGAGGTCGAGTGTGGCGATTGTCATGACGGAAATTTAGCGGGGGTTGTACACGAAATCTGGCTCTTTCGCCGAGCCGAACGACGCCGTGTGGAGCGGCGCCTGCCTCTTTGTTTCGGTGTCGATAATGTAGAGCTGGCGGTTTTTGCCGCGCGCCTTTGCGCAGATTATGTGGCGGCCGTCGTTGAGCCAGCGCGGCGTAGACGTGCTTTCGCCCGCGCTTACGACCTCCGAAACGCGCTTGGAGAAATCGTAGACCGCCACCTGAAATCCGCGCCCCTGCGCCAGCGTGAACACGATTTTATTGGGGTCTTTCGGATTCCACGCGGGTTCGGAACAGTAGCGGCTGATGTTTGTGCGCACCACGCTCGGACGCCCCCCGTTTGCGGGCATTGTGTAGATTTGCGGCGAGCCGCGGTTGTCGGCGGCGAAGAGGATTTTCGAGCCGTCGGGCGAAAAGCTCGCCGTCGATTCCGTCGCGGAGGTTTTCGTGAGGCGGCGGAAGCCCGTGCCGTTTGCGTTCGCCGTCCAGATTTCCGCGTTGCCCGTTGCTGTGAGAATCATCGCGACTTTTTTGCCGTCGGGCGAGAAGTCTCCGCCCGTGTTGCTGCCCTTGTACGACGCGAACGGCTTGCGCGAGTTTGCCGCAAGGTCGATTTGGAAAAGGTCCATGAAGCCGGAGCGATAGTAGCCCGTGTACATCACCTTGCGGCCGTCGGGCGAGAAGTGCGGCAGGAGAGAGTCGGACTTGTCGTTTGTGAGCATTCTGACGTGCTTGAAGACCATGTCCGACATGCAGATGTCCGTGTTTTTTCCGCCGTTGCGGGAGTACGAGAACACGATTTTCCCCGCGAAGAACCCCGGTTTTCCGAGCGTGCGGTTGACCGCAACGTCGCACGCTTTCATGAGCGCGGCCGTCATGCTTTCGCCCGTGCAGATTTGCTCGAACAACGTTCCGCCGCGGATTGCCACCTTGACCGCCGTCGCGCCCGCCTTTGTGAACGAGAACGTAAACTGCGCATTTGCGGGAGTCGAGACAATGTAGCTGCCGTGCAGTCCGAACGCGCGTTTTGCGTCGGCGAGCAGCGACTGGTCGTCCGAAGTAATCGCAACCCTGTAAACGGGGACGTTCAGACGCTGTCCCCTGCCCTCGATTTGAATGTCGATGTCGCGTTGCGCGAACGCGCCGGCGCAGCCGAGTGTCGCGAACAAAATACCTAAAAATGCCCTTCTTATCATATCGTCTCCATAATTTACAAATTGCCGCGCATTTCAACACTTTTCCGCCGAATAAACCGACCTTCCGCGCAAGTTCCGCATTTCCCGCGCGACAACCGCCGCCGAAAACAGGAACGCCATGAAGTCGGAAGCCGCAAAACTCGCCCAAATTCCGTCGAGCGACATGAATTTCGGCAGCAGGTACAGGAACGGCACGAGAAACAAAACCTGACGCACGACCGTTATCAAAATGGAAAATATCGGGCGTTTCACCGCCTGAAAATATCCAGAGGCCACGATGTTCACCCCGATTAGCGGGCAGCAGAGCGTGAGCAGGCGCATGGCGCGTTCGCCCGTTGGAATCAGCGGAGAATCCGACGGAAGGAATATCGAAAAAATCGCGTCGGGAAACGCCTGCGTGGCGACGAATCCCGCGCAGCATATCGCAGAACCCGCCGCCAGCGAAAGCCGCAACGCCGAGCGCACGCGTTCGGGATTCCGCGCCCCGCGGTTGTAGCCTATTATCGGCTGAGCGCCCATCGACAGCCCCACGACGGGCAGAAATATGAACATTGTCGCCGTCATACAAATGCCAACCACCGCTATTGCCGACTCCGACCCGTACACCCGCGCCTGCCTTACGAACATCATCGTAGCCGCGCTCGACAACCCCTGAATAATCAGGCTCGGCGAGCCTGCGTACAGCATCGACGCCATGAGGTCGAAGTGCGCCCGCAGGTTTTTCAGCCTGATTTTCAAATAGCTCCGCCCGCAGAAATAGAACGCGCAAACCCAGACCGTTCCGCATGCCTGCGCCGAGATTGTCGCCAACGCCGCCCCGCGTATCCCCCAGCCGAATTTGCACATGAACAGCCAATCCAAAATTACGTTCGCAACTCCCCCGATTATTATTGTAGCCATCGAATATGTCGGGCGACCCTCCGCGCGTATCAGATTGTTTACGCCAAATGATATTTTTTCAAAAATCAGCCCTCCTATTATTATGGAATAATAAGCCTTTGCGTCGGGGAGAATCCGCTCCGTCGCGCCGAAAAACCTGAGGACGGAATCCATGTTGCACAGCACGAGCGTCGCGGTGATTGCGTAGAAGGCGAAGAACATGAACACCGCCTGCCCCAGCACGCGCTCCGCCCCGCGCCTGTCGCCCTCGCCGAGTTTTATCGAAACGAGCGTCGCGCTCCCCTGACCTATCGTCATCGCGAGGGCGAGCAGAAACAGCGCGGGCGAAAAGCAAACGGTTATAGCCGCAAGCGCGTCCGCGCCGCACACGCGCCCAACGAATATGCGGTCGATGACATTGTATGTCGCGCTGACGACGGTCGCCACAATAGAGGGTGTCGAATAGCGGACAAGCAAGCTCCCGATTCGGGCTTCGCCCAATGCCTTTACTTCCTCGTCTTTCATAAAAAAAGCGGCTTTCCAAACGGTTAGCCTCGCAAAATCGGGTTGCCCTGCATTACGGAATTATTCTGAAAAACACGCGCTTTCCCGCCTGCAACACCAGCGGATTTACGGGGCGCGACAGCGCAAGGAACGGGTCGGAAACGCGCTCGGAATCGAGCTTTACCGCGCCCTGTTCGATGAGTCTGCGGACCTCCTTCTTGCTCGGAAAAAGCTTTGTCTCGGACATGACGTTGACAATCGGCGCACTGTCGGACTGCGCGACGGAATCCCACGCAAATTCGGGCATTTCGTCGGGAATTTCGTTTTTCGAAAAGACCTTTTCGAAGTTTTCAAGCTCAGCCCTGCCGACGTCCGCGCCGAAGAAGCGCGAGACCATAAGACACGCCAGATTCTTCTTGCATTTCATCGGGTGTTCCGACTTCATGCGCTCAATCTGTTCGGGCGTTTCGAGCAAAAGGTACTGGTAGTATTTCCACATCGTGTCGTCGCCGACGGACATGATTTTCCCGAACATGTCGCGCGGGGAGTCGTTGAACGCAATGTAGTTGCCGTAGCTTTTCGACATCTTCTTTTCGCCGTCCAAGCCCACGAGAAGCGGCATTGTGATTACCGCCTGCCCCGACTGCCCTGCGTCGCGCTGCAAGTCGCGCCCGACAAGGTTGTTGAAAAGCTGGTCGGTTCCGCCAAGCTCCACGTCCGACTCTATCATAACAGAGTCGTAGCCCTGCACGAGCGGGTACAAAAATTCGACTATCGAAATCGGCGTCTTCGACGCGTAGCGTTTTGCGAAGTCGTCGCGTTCGAGCATTCTCGCGACCGTCATTTTGCGGGCGAGGTTCAGCAGGTCGCCGAACGACATTCCCCCGAACCACTCGCTGTTATAGTGCACTTCCGTGCGCGATTCGTCCAGAATCTTGAACGCCTGCGCAAGGTAGGTCTTTGCGTTTTCCATGACCTCTTCGCGAGTCAAGACTGGGCGCAATGCGCTCCTACCGCTGGGATCTCCGATACATGCGGTGTAGTCGCCGATAATCAAAACCGCCTGATGCCCCAAATCCTGAAACTGGCGCAGTTTGTTGAAAACGACCATGTGCCCGAACGTGAGGTCGGGGCGCGTCGGGTCTACCCCCAACTTGACGCGCAACCGCTTGCCAGCCGCAAGCTTCTCCTTCAAATCCTCCGCACCGATGAAAACCTCGGCGTTCTGCCCGAATATATCAATCTGATTCATAACTGTACAATTATTAACTGCGCATTATCCACCCAATCACGCTCCAACGCAACCATAAAATCATCGAGCTTTGCGCTCAAAATTTGGGGAGACTAGAAAGAATGACTTTGCAAATAACTAAGAATACATGATACGCGCCGACAAAAAAAACGGAAATTCCCAAAACAAGGAATCTCCGCTTTCCGATAAACCAAACTTTTATCCCAACACATTCTAAAAAACTTCCGCGCTCCGCGCTGTAATTTTAGGCGCGTTAGAGTACTTTCATAAGGGCGGCTTTACGCGCGGCACAGGGCGCGTAGCATACTTGGCGTATGTAAGCGGTCTGGGACGTGCGTGAAACGCCCTTAGACTGGTGCTTTCACGCCCCGTCTACGATTGTTCCAGAGTTGATTACAGCCTGCTTCGTTACAATCAGAACGCCGTCTCTTACATAGAGGCCTTCCGCCTCCCATTTGTCGGGCTTGCCTTTCGGGCTTAGCACGCAGTTGTCGCCGATACGCGCGTTTTTGTCGATAATCGCGTTTTCGATTTTGCAGTTCCGCCCTATTCCGATTGGCGGCACGCCCCTCGAAACGTTGTACTCGCGCTCCTCCTGCGATTCGTAGTAGTCCGCGCCCATCATTATCACGTTTTTGAGCGACGTTCCGCCCTCGATAATCGAGCGAATTCCGATTACGCAGCGTTCGAGCGAGTCCGCGCGAATGACCGACCCGTCCGCGACGTTCGCCCTGTCGATTTTCGTGCCGAAGATTTTCGCACCGGGGAGGAAGCGGCAGTGCGTGTAGATGGGTTTGTCCTGCTTGTGGAAGTCGAATTCGGGGTTGGGTTCGGTGAGGGCGAGGTTCGCCTCGAAGAACGCGCCTACCGTGCCGATGTCTTCCCAATAGCCGTCGAAGATGTAGGCGCAGAGTTTTTTCTTGCCGAGCAGTCCGGGGATAATTTCCTTGCCGAAGTCCATTTCGCTGCCCGACATCGCCTCTTCCAAGACGTGCTGCGAGAAGATGTAAATGCCCATCGACGCCAAGCAGTAGTCGGCATTTGGGTCTTTGAGGTTGTGTTTGAGGTTGTCGCCTACGAGGAAGGAGTTGATGACTTTTTCGTCTTTCGGCTTTTCGGCGAATTCGACGATTTCGAGGTTGTCGTTTACGCGCATTACGCCGAGGCTCGGCGCTTCGCTTTTTGGCATGGGCTTTGCGGCGATTGTGATGTCGGCATTGTTTGCGATATGCCTGTTGAGCATTTCCTTGAAATTCATCTGGTAGAGCTGGTCTCCCGATAGAATCAGGTAGTGGCAGACTTCGCCGTGGCGTTCGAAGTGGTGCATGTTTTTGCGGACGGCGTCCGCCGTGCCCTGATACCAGTCTCCGCCTGAATCCGTCTGCTCGGCGGCGAGAATGTCGACGAAGCCGTTTCCGAACGAGTCGAACTTGTATGTCTGCTGAATGTGCTTGTGCAGCGACGCCGTGTTGAATTGGGAGAGCAGGTAAATGCTGTCGAAACCCGAATTTATGCAGTTGCTAATGGGAATGTCCACAAGCCTGTACTTGCCCGCGAGCGGAACTGCGGGCTTGCAACGGTATTTCGTAAGCGGATACAAACGCGTGCCGCGCCCGCCGCCCATGATTATGCTGATTACGTTTTTTGTCATGTCGTGTCAATTTTTGATAAATTGCGGAGTTCGCCGTTTTGCGGGCGGTCGCCGTGGAGCGGTTGAAATTCCGTTCCGTCCGCGCCGCCGCCGCGGACGCCTCAAAAGCGAATCCGCGTTGGCGCGAGCCGAAAACTCAAATAAATCAACAGCCCCTTTGATGCGTGCATTATCGACTTTATTTAGGGAAAAATCCAGCTTTTTTTTGCGCTTGCGAAATTCGGGCAAAACCCGAACAAAGCGCAAACATTTCTACAAGCACGGCGGATTGGGCGAAAGCTTGGCGATGTCGAGTTTGAACGGAAGTTTCGACTGCTCGAACGGAACGAGGTACTCGTTCGCGCCGAACACAAAAAGCTCGCCGCGCAGGACGAGTTTTTTTGAGTCGGCGTCGAACCAGAGTTTGCAGCGGTAGACGCCGCCGTCGTCGGGGTTCACGACCTTGCCGACGAATTTTCCGTCCGACGAGGGAATCAAATCCCACACAAAATCGAGACCGCAGAGCGGCGGCTTTCCGTCGAGACCCTTGGCGCGCTCAATCGGCTTTTCGATTGTGTCGTCCATTTTTGAGTCGTGGTAGATTGCGACCATTTTCGCGTAGCGTTTGCCGCCGCGCGGATAGACCGCGACCACGGTTTCGGGCTCGTCGCCGTCGTACATGAGCCACAGGCCGTCGATGTCCGCCTTTTCGACGACGGGAACGGGCGGGAACGCCGACCCGTCGCTTTTCGAGCACGACGCCGCGAGCATGCACGCAAGCGACGCCAAGACTGCCGAGATAAAAACGCGCGTCATTTTTCGGAAATTCCGACTGCCGAAAGAACCGCCTCGGCGACGGCTTCGGGAGATGGATTTTTAGCCTGCGCGGCGACTTTCATGCCGAATTTTTCGACCGTCGCCGCAGTCTTCGCGCCAATCGCCACGATTTTCGGGCGAACCGCCTTTGCCGACAGCGCGAGGTTTTCGGCGTTTTTAGCGAAGCCCTCTACCGCCGACGGGCTTGCGAAAACGACAGCGTCCGCGCCCGTTTTGCGGAATTCCGCCGCCGCCGCGCAGTCCTTTTCGACCCGCGCGATTTCGGTTTTATAGACTTCGAGAGCGTCCACGATGGCGCGGTTTTTTTCGAGCGCGTCGAAAAGCTCGTTGCCGGCAAGGTTGCCTATTATGCAGAGAATTTTCAGGTTTTCGAGCGTCTCGTAGTCCGCCATCGCCTGCGCCATGTTTTCGGCGGTGGAGATTTCGGGAACGACGTCGGCGCGGAGAAAGTATTTTTTAAGCTCCCGCGCGGTGGCCTCGCCCACGCACGCGATGCGGGCGATTCCCAGCGCGCGTATGTCGTCGAACGACTTCAAAAACTCGCCGAAGAAGCCGCGCACGCCGTTGACGCTCGAAAACGTCAGCCAGTCGTAGCGTCCCATTTCGGCGAAGACGTCGCGCAGTTCGTCCTCCTCCGCTTGCAGGTTGATTTTCACAAGAGGAAGCTCTATTGCGCCCACGCCCTTTGATTTCAGGATTTCGGCGACCGCCGAATTGTCCTCGCGGGTGAGCAGAACTTTTTTTGATTTCGCCATTTTAGAAAGTGAAGTCGTCCGATTCTTTGAGCGAGATTGCGAATGCCTCCAAGAGCTTTACGCAGTTCGAGATGTCGTCGAGGTCGGCGACTTCCGCGGGCGTGTGCATGTAGCGCAGCGGTATGCCGACAAGCCCCGTGGCGACGCCACCGCGCGTCATCTGGATAACGCGCGCGTCCGTCCCCGTGGGTCTGCTTTCCGCGCTCACCTGATAGGGAATGCCCGCGAGTTTTGCGCACTCGACAAGCCTTTCAAAAACTTTCGGGTTGATGTTCGGCCCGCGCGAAATCACGGGGCCCGCGCCGAGTTCGATATACCCGAAACGGCGTTTGTCGCAGCTGGGGAAGTCGGTCGCATGGTCTACGTCGATTGCGATTGCGACGTCGGGTTTGACGGCGTACGCCGAGGTCAACGCGCCGCGCGTGCCGATTTCCTCCTGAGTGGTCGCCACGCTCACAACCTTGAATTCGGGCTTTTTTTCGAGCCTCGCGAGCCTGCGGAGAGCCTCGAACGCGCAGTAGCAGCCCGCCCTGTCGTCGAACGCCCGCGCGGCGCAGCGCGTGCGCGAGAGCTTGTGGACGATTGTGTCGTACACGACGGAATCCCCTATTTCGACGAGGCTTTGCGCCTCCTTTTTGGACTTCGCGCCGATGTCAATCCACACGCCGTAGATTTCGGGAACTTCCTTGCGCTCCTTGGCGTCCATGAGGTGTACCGCCCGCTTGCCCGTTACGCCGTAGACGTAGCCGTTGCGGGTCATGATTGTAACGCGCCTGCCTGGGAGCATTACGTTGTCGTGCCCGCCGAGCGTTTCGAAAAACACGAAGCCGTTTTCGTCTATGTACGAAACGATGAATCCGATTTCGTCCATGTGTCCTGCGAGCATAAGCGTTTTTGCGCCCGCGCCGAGGGTCGCGATTCTGTTTCCGAGAACGTCGCGACTCACCGAGTCCGCATAGGACGAAACGTATTTTTCCACTATGTCCGCCGCCTCGCGTTCGACGCCCGTAGGAGAGCGCGAACGGAGCAGTTCGAGAAGAAATTCGTCCATTTCAAAATGGTTGTTCATGTCGGTATTATCGAAATAAATTCTGTTTGGATTACTGTTTTTCGCCGCGCAACTGCCCGATGGCGATGCCCGTGAGCTTGTAGGAAATCAGCCCCAAGTCGTACTCCGAGCCTCCGAAGTGGAAGGTGCGTTGCAGGTGGAACTGGCTTTTGCCTGCCGCCAATTCGAGCGCGGGAGAGTAAGTTGTGATTTCGTAGAACCTGTCCGCCGCCGCCGATGTGCGGGCGAGCGGACCGTTGTTGTAGACCGAAATTGCGTCGCCGTCGAACCTGTCGCCGCCACTTCTGCGCCACGCGTTTTGGAGGTACGCGCAGTTGCCCGACGGCTTTATGTAGAGAATGACGGTGAGAATTTTATTGTAGGCGTCGAACGAAACCGCGATGCCCTCGCTACGCCTGCCCGAAATGCCGATTCCCGACATGTTGCGCCCGTCCACCTTGAATTCCACATACGACGGGTCGACAAGCAGCGAGCCGTCGCCCGACGACGCCTCGAAATAGTTGTCGCGCACAATGTCGCCGAGTTTTGCGGCGTCGCCCGCCCTGTACGGAATGAACACGCGCACTTTCCTGTTTGCGTTGAAGCACGACTGCACGTTCATGTTGAGCAGCCCGCTTTCGGGCGTCCACGCGGCGTCGCCGGCGTTTGTTAGCTTGTTGAAAGACTGGAACGCAACAAGCTTTACGGCTTCTGGAATTTCTATGCCGAGAATTTCGGAAACCTGCGGGCGGTTGAGCACCGTGATTTCGCGCTCGGCTTTTACCTTGAACCGCTTGCCTTTCGCGTTTTCGAAATCGGCGAATTTTTCGAAACGCGCCTGCGTCTTCGAACGCGCGGTGAGCTTCCACGGTTCGGAGGAAAAGCTTTCGGGCGCGCGCCAATTTTCCGACGAATACGTTGCGCCGGCGGGGAAGAATACGGAGAAGTCGCCGCCTTCGGGGCCGATTCCGAAAGAGTCTTCGCCGCCAACTTCGTCGGACTGAATCGCCGCCTTTTCGTCGGCGACAAGCCTGTGGTTAATCCAGCCCAGCGACGCGCCCTCCGCGCCGCCGAACGTGGAGGTCATGACCCTGCCCTGATACTTGGGAGAGACCGCCACGAGCGAGTTTCCCTCGCCCAAAAGCACGATGTCCGCGTTGTATTTGGAGAAGAACGAAAGCTCCTGTCCGAACGCGGGCAGGTCGGGCCCCGACGTATCCAATGCGGACTCCTTAATCAGCCCGCACGCGCCCAAGAGCGACGCAATTCCGACAAAACCCAGTGTTTGAAAAATTTTCATGTCCCACAAATGCCACATTGCCGCCGTTTCTTCAACTCTTTTTTCCCGCCGCCGCGCAATTGGCGCGCAAAAAAAAACGCCCGACTCGTCGGGGCGGGCGGCTTTGCGGAAAAATTCCGAGCATTCGGCGCGGCGCAAAAGCGCGTCGGCACAGCCCAACGGCTGGCTGAACGCGCGGAGCGTCCGCCGCCGATTTTACAGGAGCGTGGAGCGCAGTTCTTCGCCCGATTTCGGGCTGAGGTACGCGGGCGGAATGTCGAAAATCGTTTTGCAGCCCGACATGCCCTCTTTGTTCATGCGGCAGACCGCGCGGGCGAACGCGACGAGCGCGCTCGAAGTAAACTCCGGGTTCGAGTCGAGCTTCAGCTTGTACTCTATGATGTGCGTGTTTTCCTTTTCGAAGCCCGTTTTGCCGATTCTGAAAACCATGCCGCCGTGCGGAATTTTCGAGTGGTTTGCGTTGAATTCGGCTTCGTCGATGAAGTGCACGGTTGTGTCGTAGTCGGCGAAGTAGTTGGGCATCGTCTTGATTTCGCGTTCGACGCGTTCGGCGTCCGCGCCGTCTTCGAGAACGACGAAGCATTCGCGGACGTGTTTTTGGCGCGTGGAAAGTTCGGGAGTTTCGCCCCTGCGGACGGCGTCGAGCGCGCTGTCCACGGGGATTGTGTACTGCTTTGCGTTTTTAACGCCCGCAATTCTGCGGACGGCGTCGGAGTGCCCCTGGCTTACGCCCCTGCCCCAGAAAGTGTAGTCTTTGCCTTCGGGGAGAATCGCGCCGGCGTACATGCGGTTGAGAGAAAAAAGTCCGGGGTCCCAGCCGAGCGAAATTGCGGCGACTTTCCCCGCCGCGCGGGCTGACGCGTCCACTTTCGCGAAGTGTTCGGGAATTTTCGCGTGGGTGTCGAAGCTGTCGACCACGTTGAAAAGCTTTGCGTATTCGGGAGTCTGCACGGGGAGGTCGGTCGCGCTTCCGCCGCAGAGAATCACGACGTCGAGCCTGTCCTTCCATTCCGCGGCGTCCGCAACGTTTGCGACTTTCGCCGATTTTGTCGCAATCTTCACGCTTTCGGGATTCCTGCGCGTGAAGACGACTTCGAGTTCCATGTCGGGATTTTGGCGCACGGCGGCTTCAACGCCCCTGCCTAAATTTCCGTAGCCTATGATGCCAAGTTTTATAGCCATATGTTTTGCGTTTTTACAGGCTAAAAAAAATGGGTTTGCCGCCGTCCGCTTTCAAGTTTTTTTTGCGCGGCTTTGCGAAAAAATCGCACCGCCCGCACCCTACGCCCTATTTTCCGCACCTGTCCTCTATGATTGCAAACGTGCGCGCGCTTGCGCCGACGTTCGAAGAGTGCCACTTCTTTGCCGACTGCGCGAGCGTTTCGCGCGCATGCGGATTCTTTGCAAGCCGCGCAAGCTCCACCACCGCGCATTCCGCGTTGGGGACTTTCACCACCGCGCCGTCGCGTTCGAGCGTTTCGCACGCGCGGCGGAAATTCGTCATGTTCGGTCCGTAGACAATCGGCACTCCGAGAGCTGCGCAGTCAATCGGTGTCTGTCCGCCGACGTTGGGCGGGAGGCTTTTGCCCACAAACGCAAAATCGGCAATCTGCGTCAAATTGCGCAGTTCGCCCGTAGTGTCGGCAAGGTAGATGAGCGTTCCTTCGGGCGCGGTTTTCGATTCGCTGCGGACGCCGTGCGGATAGCCCGCAATCAGGCGTTTTACTGCGTTGCGGCGTTCGGCGTGGCGCGGAACGAGAAGCAGGCGGCAGTCTATTTTATCGGCGCGGATTTTGTCGAGGGCCTTCAAAAGCATTTCCTCCTCGCCGTCCCATGTGGACGAGCCGAGCAGAACGAGGGAGTCGGGCGCAAAGCCCATTTCGGCGCGGAGCTGCGCCTTTCCGTTTTCGTCGAGCACCGTTGCGGGCTTCGAGTCGAACTTCATGTTGCCCGTCGTAAATACTTTCAGCGGCGACGCGCCCAGCCTTATGAAACGCGCGGCGTCGAATTCGCTCGACGCGCAAATTGCGTCGAACTTGTCGAGCAGTCTCCGCGCGACGTACGGGAACTTTGCGTAGCGTCCGAAAGACTTGTCCGACATTCGCGCGTTGAGCAGCATTATTTTTGCCCCGCGCGACTTCGCCTGATGCATGTGCTCCGGCCAAAGCTCGCCCTCCATGAGCAGGCACACGTCGGGGTTTATTTTCTCCCACGCGCGAGCCGAAAACAGCCAGAAGTCTATCGGAAACACCCCGACATACAGGCATTTCGCCGCGTATTTTTCGCGCAGAATTTTGTAGGCTGTGCTTGTGGTCGTGGTCACCACAAGCTCGAATTCGGAGGAGAGCATGTCTATAAGCGACGCCAGAGCCTCAATCTCGCCCACGCTTACCGCCTGCAGCCACACGCGCTTTTTGCCCGACTTCGGCGGAAGCTTTTTCTGCCCGCCGAGCCTGTGCGAGAAGTCTTTTGAATATCCGCCGCGGCGCAGCATTCTGACCGCGTAGTACGGGAACGCCAGCAGGAACGCGGGGACAAACAAAAGCCTGTAAAGCCAAATCATTATTCGGCTGCCTCCATGACGATTGCCGTGTTCGCGCCGCCGAAACCGCTGCTGAGCGAAAGCGCGATTTTCGGCGAATCGAATTCCGTCTTGCGCGGAATGTTGAGACCCTCCGCGGCTTCGTCGAGGTTTTCGATGTGCGCGGAGCCCGGGGTGAAGCCGCGTTTGAGCGCGAGCGCGCAAAACGCCGCCTCCATCACGCCCGCGAGCGAAAGCCCGTGCCCCGTAATCGCCTTTGTGCTGCTGATTCTAAGCTTTTTGTTTTGCCCGAAAACCGACTTGACCGCTTTGAGTTCGGCGACGTCGCCCATGGGCGTCGAGGTTGCGTGGGCGTTTATGTAATCGACATCGTCCGCCGAAATTCCCGCGTCTGCGAGGGCGCGGTTTGCGGCGTTTATAACGCCCGTGCCTTCTGGGTGCGGAACGGCGACATTGTAGCCGTCGCTCGCCTGTCCCCAGCCGCGGATTCTCGCGTAAATCTTCGCGCCGCGGGCTTTTGCGACCTCCTCGTTTTCGAGAAGCATCACCACGCCGCCGCCGCAACCCACGAATCCGTCGCGGTTTTTGTCGAAGGGTCTCGACGCCGTTTCGGGGTCGCGGTTGGTGCTCAAAGCGCGCATGCCCGCAAAGGGAAGAAGCGTGCGGTAGTCGCCGTCTTCGCCGCCTACAACGAACATTCTGTCCTGACGGCCGTTTGCGATTTCGTCGTAGGCAAAGCCCGTCGCGTGCGAGCTGCTTGCGCATGCCGACGCAAAGCCGCAGCTTGCGCCCTTAATCTTGAACGCCGACACGAGGTTGAACGAAAGCGTGCCCACGATTGACGCCACGATTCCCAGCGGATTCGAGCGCAACACGCCCTTTTTGTCGAGCATCTGCATGTTGTGGTAGAGCATGCCCGTAGAGCCAGCGGAGGCGGTGTAAAGCCCCGTCGAGGGGTCGGAAATTTGCGATTCGTCCAAGCCCGAATCCGCAATAGCCTGCTTCATTGCGCAGTAAGCGTAAAGCCCGTGCGGGGGAAGCGAGCGCAGAACGTCGCGGCGCACGCGGTATTCGGGCGGATACGTCCAGTCTTCGGGGTCGGTGCTGTCGGTATCGAAATGCTTTACCGTTCCGACGCATTTGACGGGAATTTTGTCGTCGGCAAACTGCGGGTAAAGCTCTATGCCGTTTTTGAGGTTCACAAGGCTGTCGCAAACCGATTCGATGTCGTTGCCGATGCTTGTGATGAATCCGAGACCTGTTATTACAACGTTGTTTTTCTTCATGGAATATTAGGAAATGAAATCGAAAGTGAGCGTGAGTTTTTCGCAGAACGACGCCTTCTGACCGCCTACCGACATCGACGCCTCAAAATTCGCAATCGGGCGGCGTATGCGTGTGGGCTTTGCGCGGAGTTCGAGGACTTCGTTCGGGCGGCAGA
>JAJXPD010000189.1 GCA_021641325.1 Opitutales bacterium | reverse complement strand
GGTAGAGCGTGTCGGGGGATACTTTTTTCAATTCCTCCCTGCAAATTTTGTAGTATTTTTCGTGGAAGACGGCGTCGAAGTCGTCGATGTCCTTTTTGCCTTTTTCGGTCGCGGGAATGAATTTGCGCTCGGAAAGGAATGCGTTCCAGTCGGCGTATTTTGCGTTCCAGGCGGCGTTAAGTTCGGCGATTTCGGGGTAGCGTTTTTTGAGGAATTCGCGGAACGAGATTTTCGCCGCCTGCGTCGCGGGGCTTGTGAGGATTGCCTCCGTCGTGTATCCCTCCTTTGTTTCCCAGGTGATTTCGTTGTCGATGAAAATCCCGACGCAAAATTCGTTGTCTAGCTTTTTCGCGAGCCGTGCCACTCCCCCCGCAACGATTTTTCTGAAACGCGGGTCGCACACGTCGGGAACCATTCTGAAAAGCTTGCGCTGTTCTGGGTCGGGCTGAATGCAGATTTTCTGCGACGCGCAGGTAAGCTTGGGGGCGTCGGTATTGAGAATGTAGGGGTGTGTAGGGTTGTCCAGAATGGTCGGGAACGCCCAGCAGCCGTAGGTCGATACGCCCCAGTTTTTCATGCGCCAGTCGGAAATTTCCTTGATTTTCGCCAAGATTTCGTTGCGCGATTTCAGCCCGTATTTCCATGCGTAAGTGCGTATCGAATGGATAAAGACGTTCGGGCGTTCTTCTGGCGGATAGTGGAGAATCGGGCGCGTCGTTTTGCGGATGAGTTTTATGTCTTTTGCTGGGCAGTTGTTCGGGTCGATGTCTTCGAAGAAGTGCTCTCTGCCGTCAACTACGGTCGATGCGAAGTTGCCGACAGAGTTCAGCCCGAACGCCCAGAATAGGTTGCCGTTGGGGGCGCGGAGAATCCACTTGCCGCCGACTTTATCGATGCAGAAACGCCCCGTGGGCTTGAAGTCTCCGCACGAGTTTTCGAGCGCGCCGTACTTGTCGCGGTTCGGAATTTTCCCGAACTTTTTGTACCGCGCAACCTCTTCGTCGTGGGCTTTCGCAAGGTCTTCGTCCGACTTTATTTTGTTCGGCCAGTCGGCGTATTTGTACTGTCCCCACTTGTCGATGAACGGGAAGAATTTTTCCTTCGGCATGTCGAGAATCGGGCTGTGCGGGTCGAGGAACGAGAACGCCGTGGGCGAGTAGTACATTCCCGGGAAAGTCTTGTCGAAAAAGATGTCGTATTTGTCGTGGTTTTCGACGAAGAGGTATGAGTTCGTTTCGTCGGGGATTATTTCGTAGATTTTGATGTTGTCGAAAACGACCTCCGAACCGCAGGGCACGTTGAGCCTGAAATAGTAGCTTTTGCCGTCGGACGGAACTTTGAAGCCCTCCTTTGCGGTGAGCTTGACGTTTTTGATTTTCACCCCTCGCGCTTCGCCCGAGTATTTTACTGACGTTCCGTTCGGGTTGCAAAGCCGCACCGAAAACGGCGAGTATTTGCCGGTTTTCCTGACCTTGTATCTCAGCTCGTAGAGGTAGACCGCGCCGTTTTTCACGGGGAATTTAATCGCCAGGTGGTGGGATTTTTCGGGGGCGGAGACCATTACGGAATACTTGCCGTCGATTGCGTCCGAACCGCCGACTATTTTCACGTTCGGCGACGGCGCGATGCCCGCGGCAAGCACGGCGGCTTCGTCGCCGCTTTCAAAGTCGGCGTTGGCGATTTCCGTTAAATTGGCTGCGCGGCACGAGAGCGCGAACGCTCCGACTGCGGCTGCGAATGCAAATACTGTTTTATTCATAAGCGGGTACAAGATGCGGATTCGGATTTTTTTGAAACGCCCGCGGGCGTCAAGACAAAAAGGGCGGGGGGCTGTTCCGCCTCCCGCCGTTCGGAGCGTTTGGAATGCGCATTTTTACCTGTCGAAAACGACGGTCGTAATCGAGCGCGGCGCGAGCTTGATTTTCCGTGCGGACTCGTCTATTCTCAGGTTTGTCAAGTCCGAGTTTCTGTCGGTGCGGAACGCGCCCGCGCGGGCGTTTTTGAAGCCTGCGGGCAGCGAGAGTGCGGCGTCGTAGCATTCGAAAGAGGAGTTGACGAACACCGCCACTATCCGCTTTCCGTCTGGCGAAACGAACGCGACGCCTACCGTCTTGTCAAGGTTGTCCGCGCCCGACATTTCGATTCTCTTAAATTCGGGGCGCACGAAGAAGCTGAAATTGCCCAAAGCCCAGAGGAGCTTGTTTGCGCGCGCAACGCCGCCTTTTTCGAAGATTCCGTCGAAGGGATAGACGCCTACGAGGGCGTTGTCGCCTTTAAGCTCCATGCCTTTCCAGTAGCCCCACGCGAGGGCGTTGGAGTCGATGAAGTCGGAGCAGATGACCCTGCCCATCACGAGCGCGACTTGGTCGTCCACTTTGTTGTCGCTGTACCAGTCGGGCGTGAGGCCCTCGTGGGTTTTCGGCGTGAAGTAGCCGAGCATGCACCATTCCGACTGCTGGAAGCCGATTCCGTATTTTTCGGCCTCCGCACGGAGCAGCCTGTTTGTCTTGCGCATGTCGGCGTTTTTGTTGTGCGAGTGGTAGCTGTGCCCCGCGAGGAATTTCGGCATGTTTTTGAGGTCGCCCACATAGAACTTGCTCTTGGGGTCGAAGAATTTTTTGATTATGAAATTCGGGCGTTCTTCGGGCGCGGATTTCTTGAAGTGCGCGGGCATGCCCGCCCTGCTTTCGGCGTAGTTGTAGGCGGGGGCGGCGGTTTCGCCGATGAGGATTTTCGTCTTGACGCCCTTTTGGGTGATTGCGCGGTCAAGCTCGACGAAGACTTTTTTCATTTGCGAGCATTCCCACGTAGAGCCTTCCTGTCTGTTGCTGTCCCAGTTGACCTGCGGCTCGTTGATGGGGCTGATGTAGGCTATGTTGTAGCCGCCGTCCTGGAAATGTTTTGCGACGTCCGCCATGTAGTCTGCGAATTTTCCGTAGCAGTCGGGTTTGATGTTTGCCTTGGGGTCTCCGGGTTGTCCGTAGCCCTTGCCGTTGCGCGTCCAGTGAACGGGCGGGGTGTTCGAAAACAGCAGGAATTTATCGCACCCGTATTCCTTTGCCTTTTTCATGAAATACTGCTGGCCTGCGCATTTGCCCCAGTCGTAGTTTCTGCCGTCTTTTGTGAGGAACGCCTCTTCGCGGTAGTGGAAGCGCGAGATGTCCGCGCCGTCCTGTTCCGCCGTGCCGCCGCCGAGGTTCACCCTCCAAAGCGAAAGCCCGATGCCTTCGGGATTTCCGTCCGCGCCGAGCTTCTGCGAGAACAGCCATTTTGCGATTTGCCCTTTTTGCGCGTCGTCGAAATAGCGTCCGACAAGGTTTCCGCACCATGCGTCCGCGGCGGCGAAGTTGTCGATTGTCTGGTATGTTTTGGAAGTGTCTATTTTAACGTCCAAATTTTCTGCGTACAGCACCGACGCAAGCGTTGCCGCCGAAACGGCGAGTATTGTTTTTCCCTTCATCATATTGATTTCCTTTTCTTTTGTTGCGTGTTGTATGGTGTCTGTGCGCCGCAAATATTGCGGCATGCAAACGTCTTGAATTAAAAACGGAAACGGAAGCCCGTGTCAATTAGTAAAAACGGGGGAATCGGGAAAGGCTTGATTTGTCGGGGCGATTGCATTCAATGTCGCGGAATGGAGAAAAAATCGATACTCTTTGTCTGCCACGGCAACATTTGCAGAAGCCCGATGGCGGAGTTCGCCATGAAAGACTTGGCCGCAAAGGCGGGCAG
>JAJXPD010000028.1:841-16356 GCA_021641325.1 Opitutales bacterium | reverse complement strand
ATACAAAACAAAGGAAAGAGTTGATATGAAAATCTTAAAATATGTAGCAGTGTTGGCGTCGGCCATGTTGGTATCCCTTACATACGCTGCGGACGCGCAGTCGAACGACCCCGTCAAGGTTTCCGTCAAGAATGACAACGGCGCGGTATCGGTTTCCATTTCCGTCGATGTCAAAAACCCCACGGTTTCCTGCGAAGAAGCCCTTAAAGACGTCCTCAAAAAGGCTCTTGCGGCAGTCGGCGCGGATTCCCTCAACGGCAAGGCAATCAGCGCGGCGATGGTCGCAATCAACGCGGCTCTTGCTGATAGAAACGCTCCCGCGCTCGGCCCCGTCGAAGTTTCTTTCGTAGTAAAGAACAAGGTTGAAGAATTGGTAAACGTTGCGGAAGTTGCGGCTAACGTCGCAATCGCCGGCGAAAAATATCAGGCGAACACCGAAACGCGCTACAACCCCGCCACGCAGACTGCGGACACGGTCGGCAACGTTTCGGCTCAGGGTCAGAACGGTACGGCAACCACAATGCCGGTTATCTTTGCCGTCGATGCGAACGGCACGGTAAAAGGCTCGGTTGGCAACACCCAGTTGGTTGACTCCTCCTCGAACGCCCAGAACCCGCTCACGACTCCTCCCGCTACGGACGTGAACGACGTTCTCCCCGACAACACGATTGTAACGTCGGCTTCGAACTAATCGGATTCAAGATTTCCAAAAAATCGGAGGCTTCGGCTTCCGATTTTTTTTGCGCCTTTGCGAACTCAAAAAATGGTTGCCTAATCCGCCGGCGGCGGCTATTACACAAGTCGGAATGAAATTTTTAAGATTTGACAGTTTGGGAACGCGCCTGTTTGTGATATGCGCAGCGGGTATTGCGGCGTCGGCTTTGCCCGCATTCTTTTATTTTTGCGAGCTTTCGGGCAGGGCGCGCAATTCCGAATGCGAGCTGAGGGGCGTGAAAATGTTGTCGTCGCTTGCGGTTGTTGCGCACTCGGCGTATCTTTCGGGAGCGGACGAACGCTTCGACGCGTCCGAACTGAAAAAGGCGGTAAAAAAACTTTCCGACGGCGCGCCGAAGCTCGGCAATTCCGACGCCAAAAAAAGCCCGCGCATTCAGGGGATTTTCTCGGCGTCGTCAATCGACGCGTTCGTAAAAACGCCCGATACGGGCGACATTGTCGCCGACATGGGCGGCTTCATCGCCCTGCAAAGCGGGCTGTTTACGGATTCGCATACGGGAGTCCACATGTTCATGGACGCGTCGTCCGATCTTTTCCCGTCGTTCTACTCCGCGCTTTTCAAGTTTTCGTCGCTGTTGAAAAAATACCCCGCCGCGCCCGACCGCGTTCAGGCGAGCGAGTTTTCCGCCGCGTATGTTGTGCTGAACGAACGCGCAACGGAGCTTGTCGCGGAGCTTCGCAGGGCGTGCGCGATATGCCCGCCCGAAAAGTCGGTTTCGATTGTCGCCGACATCGGCAAATTCAATTCGGCGACTATCGAGCTGAACTCGGCGGTCTCGAAAATCTGGCACGGCAAGAGCCTCGACGCCTCGCTTGTGCGCACAAACCTCACGCAGACCGAAAAGGCGGCGTCGGAGCTGTGGAACGTTTCGGTGAAGTCGCTCGACGGGCTTTTGACGGCGTCCAAAAACGCCGATGTGTCGAAACTGCGGATTGCGGGCTACGTTTTTGCGGGGGTTGTGGCGCTTTCGCTTTTCGTGTCGCTGCTGGCGGGGCGGTCGGTGGCGCTCTCGGCGCGCAGAACGCGCAGGCTCGCGGCTCTTGCGGCGTTGCGCGACATTCAGGGCGCGCGCGAATATTTCGAAATCACTCCGCGCAGAATATCGGCGTTTGCGGGAATAGACACCGACATCGTGAAACTGCTTGACGCCTACGCCGAAATTTCCGAAATCGCAAAAACCGTTTTGGACTCCTCCGTGCAGCTCGACGAAGACGCGAGGTCGATTGTCGCCGAGCAGAAGCCGCGCCTCAACGGCGTTTCGAACGGGCTTCTGCGAATCGACGCAAAAACGAACTTGCGCGACAAGTCGGACGCGTCGCTTGCCGTCGCCGCCCAGAACTTGCGCGAAAGTCTCAACGGCGCGGAGCAGCTTGCGCGTTCGCAGGGAAAGTCTGTGCAGGAGGTTTCGGGCGGAATCAGGGGGGCGCTGTCGTCGGCGCAGGGCATTGTTTCAAGGCTCGCCGCGCTTCGCGGAGCGGCGGCGAAAATGAGCGTAATCGCCGAAACTTTCACGGGAGTCGCCGATCAGGCGAACATTCTTAGTCTGAACCTTTCGATTGAAACCGCGAAGTCGGGAATCAAGGGGTCGGGCTTGGGCACGCTTGCCGAGCAGGTCAAGATTCTTTCGAAGCGCACCGTCGTTTCCGTCATAGACATAGAGTCGATTCGCGACTCCATTTTGGAGACGCTCGACGCGGGCGCAAACGATACCGACTCGTTCCTTTCGGCGTTGGAGTCCGACTCAAAAATTCTCGACGAAATCGACGCCGCCCTTTCCGAGCTTACCCTCATGCTCTCGAAAATTTCAGCCGAGACAAACGGCATTTCCGCCTCGCTGCGCGGCCGCGCAGGCTCGGATTCCACCGTTCAGGAGGCGATGGAAAACCTCGCGCGGGTAGACGCCGCGCTGTCCGAATTTACGGCGTTTTCCAAAAACGCGGTTTCTTTCGTCAACAGGGCGCGGGAGCGTCTCGCCGTCGGAAGCGGGAGATAAGCGGCTACTCGGCGATGTCGGTTTCCGCATAAATCCAGCGGCAGAGCTTTTCGAGCATGTCGCGCGCGCGCGTTTCGAATTCGCGCAATTCGCCGCTCGGCGTTTTCACGAGCGCGGAAAACAGCTCCTTTTGCGGCGCGGCAAGCCTGCGGTAAAAGTCCTCGCGGACGGGGTAGCCCTCGTCCCGCGCGAGCAGGTACATGAATTTCAGCCGCACCGAAACGGGCGGACGCCCCGCGTCTATCGCGTCGAGCGAAAGCCGCAGTTTGCCCGAAAGCGCGCGCGAGTCCTCAATGTGCCCGCCGTTTTTCAGCACGGTTTGGGCGATGAGCGACGCCTGTTCGAACGCGTCGTAGCTTTCGGCTATTCCCCCGCGGCGTTTTGTCCGCGAAAACTCCCTGACGAATTTCAGCGCGGAGGGCGACGCCGCCTCGCAGTCGAGGGAGATGTCGTCGAAGATGTCGGGGAGCGCGCCCGCGCGCTTTGCCGAAATCCTTTTCGACGCCCTGAAAAGCCCGTGTTCTGGCGAGTACGCCGCGATTTGCAGCGAGCTTTCGCCGCGTATCTGCGTGTCGAGAACCGTCGCGCAGTCTATCGCGAAAAATGCGTTCACTTTTCGGATTTTTTCGCTTCGGGCGCGACCGCGCCGCCTGAAATTATAAGTTTCATAGCCTCTCCCACCGTCATGTCGAGGTACACGATTTCGCTTTTCGGCACTACGATGAGGAAGCCGCTCGTGGGGTTCGGGGTTGTGGGCACGAAGACGTTTGCGTAGTCGCCGCCCGTGCGCTCGCGGATTTCGCCCTTGGCCTCTCCCGTGAGGAAGCCTATCGAGCGCAGACCCTTCGACGGAAATTCGACCATGACCGCCGCCTGAAACACAGCCTTGTTCTGCTTCGAAAACGTGTCCACAATCTGCTTGACCGTGCGGTAGACGACCCCCACGACGGGGATTTTGTTAATCACGCGCTCCCCCGCGTCGATAATCCAGCGGGCGAGCAGGAATTTCGAGGCGATTCCGAGCGCGGTTATGAACAGCACCACGACGAGCGTCGAGAGCAAATCGAGCATCGCAATTCCCAGCCCCGAATGCGGAAGCGCGGCGTCGAGGTTGCGGAAGAGCGGCACGAAAACCGTTTGCGAAACGGGCGTGCCCACGTTCCGAATCAAAACCATGAACACGAAAATCGTGACGGCTATCGGGAGCGCGATGATAATTCCTGTTATGAAATAGTTGCCTAACTTTTTAATCATTGTATTTGAATATCGGCTTTTTGAAGCGGCGGTCGAGAATTTCGAGGGCGAGCGCCTCGCCCCTGCGCATGACCGCGGCGTCTTCGGGTTCTATGTCGTTTATCCCCGCGAGGTGCAGGTATCCGTGGGCGACGTAAAGGCACAGCTCGCGCGAGGGCGTCGAGCCGTAGTTTGCGGCGCATTTGAAGGCGCGTTCCGCGCTTGCGCACACTTCGCCTGCGAAGCCGTCGTCGGGGTCTCCCTCGAAAGTTATAACGTCGGTTTCGTCGGGCTTGTTCAGGAAGTCGGCGTGGATTTTCGCGATGTCTTTGTCGTTGAAAAGCGCGACGGATAGCGTCCCCTGCGGGGCTTTGAAGCCGTCGGGCATTTCGGCGTCGAGAAGGTCTATGAAGCGGCGGAGCTTGCGTTTGTCGAATTCGAGCATGCCGCTGAAATCGGAAATGTCGGTTTGTCTTTTCATGGCATCATGTCCTGCACGCGTTTGAGCGAATCGGCGGCGTCGCGCGAGCGCACGGCGCGGTTGAGTTCGAGCGTGAAAATGTGTTTTTTGGGGTCGAAAAATTTTGCGAGCGCGGCGAAGTCTATGCAGCCCGCGCCGATTGCGATGTGGTCTTTGCCCGCGTTGGTGCAGTCGTGCAAATGCCAGCCGATTAGCGAGTCCGACGTGCGTTCGAGGAGGTCGAGCTGCGCGCCAAGCCCCAGCAGCTGTTTGCGCATGGAGTGTCCGGCGTCGTGCCACGTCCGCGCGGGAGTGTCGGTTTTCAGGGCGTTGACGAGCTTTTCAAAATTCCAGTCGAGCGGAAGCTCGTTGGGCGCTTCGCGGTTTTCAAGCCCCAGCAGAACGCCGTTTTTTTCGGCGGTCGGGGCGATTTCGCGCACGTTGTTTTCAATGCAAATGTAGTCTTTTTTTTCGGCTCTGCGGGCGGAGCGCGTCTTGAATTTTTCGGCGATTTTCGCGTAGACGGGGTCGTTTTCCGCGTTCGCGTCGGGGTGCTTCTCGATGTATTTTTCGAGGGCGCGTTCGGGGCGCATGAAAAAATACGAGAGGAATCCGCAGTGGCACACTACCGCTTTCGCCCCGAAGCGTCCCGCAAATTCGAGCGTGTTTTTCGTGTGGCGCAGCCACTGCTCCGACTCGGCATTCGACGCCGTCGCGGGCGAAAACAGGTTGGGCGCGGCTCCAGTCGCGAACGGCGGCACGGGGCAGAAGTTGTGCAGCGACGACACTTTCACAATCCCCTCTTCGACCGCCCTGATTATGCCCTCCATCGACGCGTTCGTCGTGGAGTGCCCAAGCTCGACGTATTCGAAGCCCAGCTCCGCCGCGCGGCAGAGCATGGCGTATCCGTCGCCTTCGAATTTTTTTTGAAGGTAGCTTGTGGAGAGCGAAATTATCGGGCTGCCGTCCATGTTCATCTTCCCCAAATTCTGATTGAATTTAGCATAAAATATTCAAGCGCGGGGGTGTCGGGCATGTTGAGCTCCGTGAAGCCCGCCGATTTTTCGAGGGCGTCCACCACGCGCGAAAGCTTGACCGCGGGCACGCCGTTCCCGCCGAGCGCGCACGAAACGCACGCGTCCTCTATCTCGCCGAAGAGCCGTTTGCGGAGGGCGCGGCGTTCTCCGGCGACAATCGCGTCGATGACGTCGGCGTCAAGCTCCTCCGTTTCCGCCTCGCCGATGTCGGCGACTTCGTCGGTCATGCGCGAGAGTATTTTGTCGAAACGCGCAAGCAGCCCGTAGCAGCGCATCATTGCGTCGGCGATCGGAATTTTCACGCCTACTCCCCCCATGAGCGACTTCTGCCAGTTTTCGAAGTCGTCGAGCCACGCCCGCCACTGTTCGTCGTCGAGCGGTTCGGCGTCGGAGTCCACCCGCAGGCTTATGCAGCGGCTTCTGATTGTGTCGAGCAGGTCGTTCGGGCGGGTTGTCAGCATGAAGATTGTAGTTCCTTTCGGCGGCTCTTCGAGGGTTTTCAGAAAGGCGTTTGCGGCGGCGGCGTTCATGCGGTCGGCCTCGTAGACAATCGCCACTTTGTTGCCGCCCCTGTTCGACGTCTGCGAAATTTCGCGCAAGAGCCTGCGCATTGTGTTGGGCGGCCATTCCGTCCCGATTTTGTCGGAGTCGGAGCCTATTTTTATCAGGCGCATTTTGCCTTGCGGGCGGAGCGTGAAGAGGTCGGGGTGCTTGTCGGGGTCGGAGCCGAGCAGTCTTTGCGCGACCGCCTTTGCCGTCTCTTCGAGCGCGTCGAGCGATTCCCCGTAAAGCAGAATCGCGTGGTGCAGTCTGCCCGCCCGAAGCGCGCCCAGAAGAATGTTGAGTGCCTTAGGGTTGGACATCGAATTTTGCCTTCACGGTTTCGAGGATTTTCGCGAACGTCTCTCCCTTCGTCCCCGACGAATCGACTACCGCGACCCTGTCGGGGTTGAGGGTTGCGATTTTAAGAAACGCGCCGCGCACGGCTTCGTAGAACGCGGTTTTTTCCGCGCCCATTCTGTCGGGCGAATTTGCGTCGCGGGCGTTCGCCCTTGCGAGTCCGTCCTTTGCGGGCAGGTCGAGAAGTATCGTGAGGTCGGGCTTTGCGGAGGCTACCGCGAACGCGTTGAGCCATTCCACCGCGCCGTCTCCGAGCCTGCGCGCCGCGCCCTGATACGCCGCGGAGGAGTCCGCAAACCTGTCGCAGAGCACGACTTTTCCCTCGGCGAGCGCGGGCAGTATCAGCTCGTCCACATGCTGGGCGCGGGCTGCCTCGAAAAGCAGAAGCTCGGCGCGGCTCGACATTCCGCGCCCCTTGTCGGGGTCGAGCAGGAGGTCGCGTATTCTTTCCGAGAGCGGCGTTCCTCCCGGTTCGCGCGTGATTATGCATTCGCGTCCGAGCCCCGCGAAATATTCCGCGAGCGATTTTATGTGCGAGCTTTTCCCGCAGCCCTCTCCGCCTTCGAACGTGATGAATATGCCCTTTTTCATATACAAAAGTATTCGCGACTTTTCCCGATTTCTCAACTGTTATTTTGCGGAAATCCCGAATTGCGCCCGCCGCCGAACGCGATTTTTGCGATATTTCCCGAAAAAAATTTTCCTGCGAATTCTGCGGGCACGTTTGCGCGGGCTTCGTTTGCGATTGTCGCCATTTCCTCCGTTTTGAATTTCCGCGGATATAGGCGCAGCGGGTAGTCGGAGCCGTAGATTGCGGAGTCGGGGTATTCCGAAACGCATGTCCGCCACGCTTCGATTCCCGCGACGAACGGGTTTGCGGCGGAGTCGAAAAACACGTTGGGAAGTTTTGCCGCCTCCGCGCCGCTGCCGATTCCGTCGAACAACGCGCCGCCGAGCCAGTGCGCGAAAATGAAATCGACCCCCGCGAATTTCCGCGCGGCGGCGAACGCCGCGGAAAAATCCGTGGCTACTTTCCCCAAATACACGCGTTCGCTCCGCTCCGTCAGGTGGACGCAAACGGGCAGGCTTTCCTCGGCGCAAGTTAGGGCGAGTTGTTCGAACGAGCCGCCCGCGTACGAGAATTTCTGCACGCCGTCGTGGATTTCGCCTATTCCGACAAAGCCGTCGTCCCTCGCGCGTTTTGCGGTCTCCGCCGCGCGTTTGCCGAACGCGGGCTGCACCGACGCGAACGCGGAAATCCTGTCGGGGTGGCGTTTGGCGAAAGCTGCGGTTGCGGCGTTCGCCTCGCCGCAGGTGTCGGGGCTTTCCCAATACCAGCCCTGCACGATTGCGCGTTCGACTCCCGCGGCGTCCATATCTTCGAGAAATTTTTTCTCCGACGGAAAGCCCTGCAATGACCTTTTCCCGTCGGGGCGCGGGCCAACCAGCGCCGCCCAGTACGCCTCTCCGCGCCGTTCCGCCCACGCGGCGGGGTTTGCCGCGACGTTTTCGGGATAGAAATGCGTGTGGGCGTCGATCATTGCAGCTTATCCGATTAGGTCGAAATAAATCATCGCGCCGAGCGCCGCCGCGAGCGCGAGCCTGTACCATGCAAACGGCGCGAGCCCGCGCCTCGTCAGAAAACCGATAAGCCATTTTACCGACGCCGCCGCGCTTGCGAACGCGACCGCCATTCCGAACGCGAGCGGCCCCACGGAGAGCGTTTCCGCCATCGCCGCGCCGTCCCTGTAAACCTTGTAGAGCGATGCCGCCGAGAGCGTCGCAAGCCCCAGCAGAAAGCTGAACCGCGCGGAGTCGGCGGGGCGCATTCCCGCGAGGTATCCGCCGAGAATCGTCATCATCGAGCGGCTTGTCCCCGGCCACATTGCCACGCACTGCAACACGCCCACGACCAGCGACTGCCGCAGGGAAAGGTCTTCGAGCCGCGTGAAATCGGCGCGGCTTTGCTCGCGCTTTTGGTAGTATTTTTGCACGCCGAACATCAGCAGCGCGCCCGCGGCGAGAGCCGCCACAACGGGCTTTACCCCGAAAAGGTATCCGTTGATTGCGTCGTGGAGAACCAGCCCGACAACGGCGGCGGGCAGGAACGCCGCGATTATATTGCGCAGAAGCCGAAGCCCCACGGGATTGCGCCCGAAAAGCCCCGCGAGCATTTTCAGAAGATAGTCGCGGTAGACGAGGGCGACTGCGAGAATCGCGCCGAACTGGATTACGATTGCGTAGGCGTCGGCGGCGTTCTTCATCGTGTAGGGTTTGAGGTCTTTGCCGAGAACCGCGCGTCCGTTTTTGTCGGTAAGCGGCTCTTCCGATTCGAGCCCGAGGGCGGCGTTTGCGATTATCAGGTGCCCCGTGGACGACACGGGCAGGTATTCGGTCAGCCCCTCGACGAGCCCGAGCGCGAGGGCGTCGGCGTAGTTTATGTCGGTCTTCGCGCCGCTTGCGGAGTGCTTTGCCGCCTGTTTTAGGGGTGCCTCCGCCGCCTTTCCGTCCGCGCCGATTTCGACGACCGTCAGCTGCGCGTTTGCGCACAGCGCGGAAACGGCTAAAATGCAAAATGTTAAAAACGGTTTCATTTTTGTGCTTTTTTGTTAAAATGATTTTCTTGAATCGAGCGCGTTTTTGATTGTCTCCGAGTCTGCAAAGCCGAGTTGGCTTCCGCTCGGCAGTCCGAAGCCTATGCGCGTAAGCCGCACGGGCTTCGAGCCTACAATGCGCTCCTGAATGAAAAGGCAAGTCGCCTTTCCCTCGATGTCGTTCGAGAGCGCGAGCATGATTTCCTCAATCTCCCCGCTTTCGGTGCGTTTTGCAAGGGACGCCATGTTGAGGTTTTCCGCGCCGATTTTTTTCAGCGGAGAAAGCTTGCCGCCCAAAACGTGGTATTTGCCGCGCCACGCGCCCGATTTTTCTATTGCGTCGATGTCGCTCGCGCGTTCGACCACGCAGATTGCGGAGTCCGACCGCGCGGGGTTCTTGCAGATTTCGCAAAGTTCGCCGTCCTCGGACAGCCCGCCGCAGACGGGGCAGGGCGTGATGTGTTCGAGCGCGGAGATTATCGACGACGCCAGCGCGCGCGCGTCCGACTGGTTTTCGAGCGCGAGGTGTAACGCCATTCGCTCCGCGCTTTTCATTCCCGTTCCCGGGAGTTTCCGCAGTGCGGATTTCAGTTTTTCGAAAGATTCGCTCATTGTCTGCCCAATCCTACGCGGTGTCGTTTTTCGGGCAACAAAATTCCGCAGCTCCGCGATTTTGTTTGTGTTTTACAGAATCTTTCGCAAAAATAACTTTATGAAAAGAAGGGGATTTATAGGGCTTACTCTCGCCGCGGCAGTTGCGGCGTCGGCAAAAAACATTTCGGCGGAGTTGCCGTCGTGGGTCGATTCTGAAATCGACTTGGTCAAAAAGCGTTTCGACGCGTGGAAAAACGGGCGCAAATGCGCGGTTTTCGTCGCCATAACGGACCTCCATTCGGGAATCGACGAGGTCGCCCGTTGGCGGCACACCTACAAGCACATTTTGTACGCAAACCGCGCCGCCGAAAGGCTCGGCGCGGACGCCGTCATAAACCTCGGCGACTGGGGCTTGGAGTACCCCGTGAAAAGGGAACACAACGGCGAGAAGCTTCTCGACACTGTTCTCGACTGCCACTCGCGCACGAAGATTCCGACGCTCTTTTGCGTCGGCAACCACGACCACTACCGCCGCATTTATTCCAACGAATATCTCGGACGCAAATTCATGCCGTTTTGCAAGGCGGCGACATTCGGCGAAAACGGCGACTACGGGTTTCTCGACCTCCCCGAAAAAAGCTGCCGCGTGTTTTTCCTCAATTCGAGCGAGTCTCCGCTCTACTACGGCTTTTCGCAAAAGCAGCTCGAATTTTTCCGCAAAAACCTGACCGAAACGCCCGACGGCTGGGCGGCGTTTGTGTGCACCCATTATTGCGTCGACATCAAGGGAAGCTGGCTGCCGATACGCCCCCATTTTGCGGGCAAGAGCGGCGACGAGTTCAGAAAAATCATGGAAGACTATGTTGCGGCGGGCGGGCGGCTTGCCGCGAATCTCACGGGCGACAGCCACTTCGACAGGACGTTTTCGAAAGGCGGCGTGAACATTTTCGTCTCGCAGGGCTACGGCACTATCGAGGAAAAAGACCGTCCGAAAGACGTGAAGCTTGAACCTTTCGACCCTCGGAAAAACATGCTTGCCGAGCTTGTGGCAATCGACGCCGACGCGCGCGAAATCAAAATATTCAGAATCGGCGCGGGGCGCGAGTCGCGCGACAGAGGCGCGAAGTTTTAGCGGCGGTGCTATCGCAAAAAGAATCGGTTCGTTCGAACCGATTCTTTTTGCGTTGCGCGGTTTTAGTTTTGTCCCTTTTTGAATTTGATTACGACGAGCGAATATGGAGGCAGATTTTCTGTAAAACTTCCTCCGAGTCTAACGCGGGCTTCGCTTATTTTCGCGCTTTCGTCGTCGGGCTTAGCGCATGTTAGCACGGTTTTTACAGCGTCGCGCGGAGAGCCTATAGTATCCAAATCTACGGACATTTCGCATTCCACGGGCAGGAGGTTTATGAGCTTCACTGCGGTTTCGCCCGATTCGGAATCATCTACGACCGACGCGCCGACGCGTTCTTTCACGCCGTCGTTGCCGCCCGAAATTATTTCGATTTTCGAGTCGCGGTATACGTCGCCCGCGTTGTGCGAGAAGAGTTTTTGAACATAGTATTCGGGCGTCGGATAGACGTTTGTGTTGTCGAAATGAACCATCATCGTCTTGCGTTTCGAGACGCCTATTCGCGAGAGCAGCGGCGCGTAGGAGACCATTTTTACGAGGTCGCCGTTGCGCTCCAAGTTCGCCAAGTGGAACGCCGAGCAGAGCGCGGTGTAGACGGTGTTTGTGTCCGCCTTGTTGCGCGGGGCGTATTCGCCGAGATAGACTTTTGCGCCGTTGCGGTCTCGGTTGTCGTAGTAGTCGGCGTTGGCGATAAACCATTCGGGCGGCTCGTAGCAGTGGTCGTCGATTATAGGCGTGCGCGATTCGTTCACGATTTTCCGGCCCTGAGTGTAGTCCTGACCGTGCGACAAAATTCCAGAACTGCCAATTACTATTATGTCGGGATATTTTTTATTAACGGCGTCCTTAATCATCAGGTAGCGGATTTTGAAGTTTTCGGTCTGCTCGTCTTCGTTGCCGATTCCGAGGTATTTCATTCCGAAGGGCGCGGGGTGTCCGTTTTCGGCGCGGACTTTTCCCCATTTCGTTTTTTCGGGGTCGCCGTTCGCCCATTCGATTAGCGCGAGAACTTCGTCGATGTAC
The DNA here is from genome assembly GCA_021641325.1 of Opitutales bacterium. Taxonomy (GTDB): domain Bacteria; phylum Verrucomicrobiota; class Verrucomicrobiia; order Opitutales; family Intestinicryptomonadaceae; genus Merdousia. Next base: position 4,657 of record JAJXPD010000028.1, on the reverse strand, counting down.
GCTGGCATTTTGTCGAGCGGAATGCAGGCGTTGCCCTTTATCTGGCAGACCGTTCCCGCAGACACCACTGGCAGCGGTTCGGCGTTTAGGTCTTCGCAGAACTGGAAGTATTCAAGGTATCCGAGTCCGAAAGTCTGGTGGTATTTCCAGAGGCTCGGCAGCGGCTTGCGGTTTTCGAGTTTGCCGATTGTGTATTGCCAGCGGTAGAAGTGTTCGGGCTTGTCGGCGTGGACTATGCAGCCCCCGGGGAAGCGAACGAAGTTCGGTTTGAGCGCGGCGAGCGTTTCGGCGAGGTCTTTGCGGAGTCCGTTTTTTCTGCCCTTGAAAGTGTCGCGCGGGAATAGCGATACCATGTCGATTGCTACGCCGCCGTCGGCTTCGATTTCGAGAGCAAGCGGCGCGGCTTTCGTGCCCGACTTTGCGACGGTCGAAAGCGAATATTTTTTCCATTCGGAAGAGTTCAGCGCGATTTCGCCTTCAAGCGCGTTCGAGCCGTCGGGGGATTTTACAAATACTTTTATCCTGCCGTTTGCATTTGCCGACTTCGCGAAAACGGAGAAGTCGTAGCCCGCGCCGCCTTTGAGGTCGATTCCGTCCCAGCCCGAATTTTCCAAGCGCACGGGCTTTCCGTCTTTCGTTTTTACAAAAAGGTGCGTCGGGTTATTTTTGCTGATGGGGTTTGATTTTTCCACTGAAAATTCGGCGTTCGGGGAGATTTTCCACGCGTAGAGTGGGTGGAAGTCGTTGTTGTCGGCGGGCGAGTATTCGAAGTCGCGGTTTTGGACGAGTTCGGGGTATAGACCGCCGTCGGCGGCGTGGAAGATGTCCTCGAAGAAAAGCCCCGACATCTTTTTGTTGACTGATTTCTTCGTCCCCGCGAGCGCGAGTTTTGCCGAAACTTTTTTGCCGCCGAGCCGCTTTGCCATGACTTCGGGAGTGTCGCGCATGATTTTGCTTTTTTTCAGGAAGTCGCGTTCGGTTTTTATGAATTTTTCGAAGCAGCTCGGGCTTATTTTTACGAATGCGCCTTCGTATTTTCCGCGCGGAAGTTCGAGTTGCGCGTATTCGTCGGGATATTCCGCGGCGTCGATTTTTTTCGGTGTCGAATAGTTTTTGAAATCGGCGGTATTCATTTTCATGAAGCCGTCGTTTCCGTTTTTGAAAAACACCGTGTAGCCGCTGTCGGAAGCTTTCACTACGGGATTGAGGAATCTCACGCCGTCGGGAAGCGCTGCGTTGTCTTGTTTGCTCCACGCAAAGAAGTCGGGCGTGCTCGAATGGGCAAATTCGTTGCGTCCGTCGCCGAACGCCCAAATGCAGTGGCAGAGCCCGTCGTTTCCGACGAACAGATAGGGCGTCGTCATCTGTCGCGGCGGGCGCAGGCGTCTGTCGCCGAAGAAGCTTGTGAGGGTTTTGTTTTCGGAGGCAACCCATTTCCCGTCGCTTTTGTATGCTATTTGTAGCGGACGCCACAGCTTTATCTTTTTGTCTGAAAACACGAAGACTTCGACATTGTCGGCGTCGTTTTGCTTTTCGATTTTTTGCGTCGAACACGCGCATAGCGCGCCTGTCAGCGCGAGCATAAACAAGATGTATCTTCCCATATGTGTATAGATATTGATTGATTTAAGCAGGCAAAATATTCGTTTTGCGCGATTCGAACAAGCATATTCCGTGCGCGAGCCGCAAACAAACGCGCGTCCGAGACCGAACGCGCGTTTGTTTTTTTGTTTTCTTCAATTACGCCTGCTGCTGTTGTTTGAGAAGCAACAGCATTTTCTTTGCGGCTTCGGGAATGACCGTCCCGGGACCGAAGATTGCGCTTGCGCCGTGCTTGAAGAGGAAGTCGTAGTCCTGCGTCGGAATGACGCCGCCTGCGACTACCATGATGTCTTCGCGCCCGAGCTTTTTAAGCTCTTCCACGAGCTGCGGGAGCAGTGTTTTGTGCCCCGCAGCGAGCGAGCTCATCGCGACGATGTGCACGTCGTTTTCGACCGCCATTTTCGCGGTTTCTTCGGGCGTCTGGAAGAGAGGGCCCATGTCGACGTCGAAGCCGAGGTCGGCGTATGCCGTCGCGACGACTTTCGCGCCTCTGTCGTGTCCGTCCTGTCCCATTTTCGCTATGAGGATACGCGGTTTGCGTCCCTCCTCCTTTTCGAATTCCGAGACGAGTTTCGAGATTTCTTCGACGATTTTCATGTGCTTTCCGTCCTTTGCGTATTCCTTTTGGTAGACGCCGCTAATCGAGCGGATAACCGCCTTGTAGCGTCCGAAGACCTTTTCGCACGCGAGCGAAATTTCGCCGAGGCTTGCGCGCGCCTTTGCCGCCTCGACGCTGAGTTCGAGCAGGTTGCCCTTGCCGGTTTCTGCGCATTTTGTGATTTCTTCGAGAATCTGCCGAACCTTAGTGTTGTCGCGGTTTTTTCGGAGGATTTCGAGTTTCCTGATTTGCGCTTCGCGCACCGCGGTATTGTCGATGTCGAGAATGTCGAGCGGCTCCTCCTTTTCGAGGCGGTATTTTGTGAGACCCACGATTGTCTCGCGGCCGCTGTCGATTCTCGCCTGTCTGCGAGCCGAAGCCTCCTCGATGCGGAGTTTCGGAAGCCCCGCCTCGATTGCCTTTGTCATGCCGCCGTGCGATTCGACCTCCTCGATGTGCGCCCACGCGCGTTTGACGAGCGCGTCCGTCAGCGATTCAACGTAGTACGAGCCAGCCCACGGGTCGATTACGCGGCAGATGCCCGTTTCGTCTTGCAGGTAGAGCTGGGTGTTTCGCGCGATTCGCGCGGAGAAGTCGGTGGGGAGGGCGATTGCCTCGTCGAGCGCGTTTGTGTGCAGGCTCTGCGTGTGTCCGAGAGCCGCGCCCATCGCCTCGATTGCCGTGCGCGTCACGTTGTTGAAGGGATCCTGCTCCGTCAGCGACCAGCCGCTTGTCTGCGAGTGCGTGCGCAGCGCAAGGCTCTTCGGGTTCTGCGGGTTGAAGCCCTTGACGATTTTCGCCCAGAGCATGCGGGCGGCGCGCATTTTTGCGACCTCCATGAAGTAGTTTTTGCCTATCGCCCAGAAGAACGAGAGGCGCGGAGCGAACTGGTCCACGAGCAGCCCCGCCTTTTCGCCCTCGCGCAGGTATTCAAGCCCGTCGGCGAGCGTGTAGGCCATTTCGAGGTCGGCGGTTGCGCCCGCCTCCTGCATGTGGTAGCCCGAAATCGAAATGCTGTTGAATTTCGGCATGTTTTTCGATGTGTACGCAAAGATGTCGCCGATGATTTTCATCGAGGGCGTCGGCGGGTAGATGTAGGTATTGCGCACCATGAACTCTTTGAGAATGTCGTTCTGGATAGTGCCCGCAAGCTGTTCGAGCTTCGCGCCCTGTTCAAGCCCCGCGACGATGTAGAACGCCAGAATCGGCAGAACCGCGCCGTTCATCGTCATCGAAACCGAGACCTGCGAGAGCGGGATTTTGTCGAAGAGCACCTGCATGTCCATGATTGAATCGACCGCGACGCCCGCCTTGCCGACGTCGCCGACAACGCGCGGGTGGTCGGAGTCGTAGCCTCTGTGGGTCGCGAGGTCGAAGGCAATCGAAAGCCCCTTCTGCCCCGCCGCGAGGTTTCTGCGGTAGAACGCGTTCGATTCCTCCGCCGTAGAGAAGCCCGCGTATTGGCGCACCGTCCACGGGCGCACGACGTACATTGTCGCGTAGGGCCCTCTGAGGTTGGGCGCGATGCCCGCCGTGAAGCCCGTGTGTTCGAGATTTTCCGTGTCCGCCGCCGTGTAGAGCGGCTTTACGGGAATCTGCTCCATAGTTTCCACGAC
>JAJXPD010000028.1:0-831 GCA_021641325.1 Opitutales bacterium | reverse complement strand
TTGTAGAATTCTCCTCCGCTTTTTTAGAGAACGCCGAGTGCCGAAAGAATCGACTTCAACGTTTCGTAGTTGTTGCTCTTTATGCTTACCGCGCCGTCGTAGCCCGCCTCTTTGTACGCGGGTTCGGCTTCGGGGGCGGGAACGCCCGCCATGTAGACGGTTGCGTCGGGCGCGACTGCCTTGATTGCGCGCGTCGTTTCGGGGACGAGCGTCGGGTAGGTGTCGTCGGTCGAGCAAATCACGGCGTATTTCGCGCCGCTTTCGGCGAAAGCCTTTGCCGCCGCTTCGCCCGATTCAAAACCGTTCGGGTAGACGACGTCGAAGCCGCCGACTTCGAAGAATCCGCGGATAAAGTCCGCGCGGATTTTGTGCTGCAAGAGCGGGCCCATTGTTGCGAGGAAGATTTTCGGCGCAAAGCCGTTCTTCTTTTTGAATTCCGCGCTTGCGCGGCGCAGGGCTTCGAAGTGCTCCACGGCTCTGTGCGCCGCGAGCGGCTTTGCCTCTACCGTTTCGCCGCCGCCGAACGCCGCGTTCATGCCGTCGATGCCCGCGCCCTTGTCCGCGGCTTCGAGCAGTTTTGCGAACGCGTCCGCGCCCTTTGCGCCGCCGAGGTCGAACGCCTGCGTCTTTGCGGGCTGGGCGCGTTTTTGGTATTCGCGCTTTTCAAGCGGCTTTTCGGAGAGGTTTGCGTAGTTGTTTGTGCCGACTACCGAGCTTCTGCGGGTGTCGTAGAGCTTTTTTCTGCCCGCGGCGGTCGCGGCGATTGCGTCCTGCACCGCGCCCGACTTCAACGCTTCGAGCATTCCGCCGAGCGATTCGATTTTAGAGAAG
>JAJXPD010000027.1 GCA_021641325.1 Opitutales bacterium | reverse complement strand
TAGCTGGGCTTTTTTTTGTTGAAACAATGGTTGAATGTTTCGGGGGATTAATTTTAAATATACAGACTATAATAAGCGACGGAAAGTTCAATGGCAAAGAGCGAAAAAAAGTCCGACAAACAAACCCCCATGATGGAGCAGTATTGGAGCGTGCGCAACTCGCTTGCGTCCGACACAATCCTGCTGTTCAGGCTCGGCGACTTCTACGAAATGTTCTACGACGACGCCGTGGAGGGCTCGCGCATACTCGGCATAACGCTCACAAAGCGGCAGAACTACCCCATGGCGGGCATTCCCTACCACGCCGCCGACCAATATATTCCGAAGCTTCTCGCGGCGGGCAGGAAAGTCGCCATCTGCGACCAGAACGAAATTCCCAAGCCCGGACAGCTTGTAAAACGCTCGCTTTCGCGAATCCTCACCCCCGGCACTACTATTGAAGACAGCCAGCTCGACAGCCGCCACGGCAACTTCGTCATGGCGTTGGACATCGACGCCGCGCACAAACTCTACGCGTCGTGGCTCGATTTGAGCACCGCCGAATTCTATTGCGCCGAGTTCGACACGCCCGCCGACTTCCTTCCGATACTTTCGGCGTGCAGCCCCAAGGAAATAGTTTTGCCCGAGGACGCGTCGCGCCGCTGGGGCGATGACCCCGCGCTTTCGATGTGGAACTCGCTGTTCAGGGGGATAATAGACATCACCCCCGTAACGCTTCTGCACGACTACCGCTTCGAACCCGCGTGGGGGGCGGCGCAAATCCGCGAAACTTTGGGAGTCTTGGGCTTGGAGGGCTTCGGCATAGCCCGCGGCTCGCGGCTGACGGGCCCCGCGGGCGCGCTCGTTTTCTACGCAACCGAGAACCTGCGCGGGCGTCCGCAAAACCTAAGGACTCTCCGCAAGTTTTCGGGCAAAAAGTGCGTGCTTATCGACCCTTCCACGCAGCGCAACCTCGAAATTTTCAGGGCGACGACCGGCGGGCGAGAGGGCAGCCTGATTTCCGTCATGGACAGAACCCAGACCGCGGCGGGCGCAAGGCTCTTGGAGGCGTACCTTTCCGCGCCTACAATCGAACCCGCCGAGATTAAGCGCAGGCAGGACACCGTGTGGGAGCTTTACGCCGCCCCCGCCGAATGCTCGCGCCTTGCCGAAAGACTTTCGCAGGTTCGCGACATTCCGAGGATACTCTCGCGCCTGCAAAATAAAGTGCGCAACCCGCGCGAGCTTTCCGCGATACAGACGACGGTCGAGCAGTTCGAGCCCATAAGGGAGATTTTGTCGCGCGTTGGCGGCTCTTTGTGCTCAAAGGCGGCGGCTGAAATCGGCGATTTCTCCGCCCTGCAATCTCTTCTTTCGCGCGCGCTTTCCGACGACGTTCCGTCGAAAATTCAGGACGGCGGCGCAATCCGCGAGGGCTTCGACGCCGAGCTTGACCGCCTGCGCTCGCTTTCGAGCGACAACATGACGTGGCTTGCCGACCTCGAACGCGAGGAGCAAAACCGCACGGGCATAAAAAACCTCCGCGTAAAATACAACGGCGCGTTCGGGTATTTTATCGAGATAACAAAATCCTATCTCCCGCAAGTCCCGCCCGAATACATCAGGAAGCAGACGATGACAAACGCCGAGCGTTTCACGACGGAGTCGCTCCGCCAAAAGGAGCGCGAAATCCTGCACGCGGAGGAGCTTTCCAAGCGGCGCGAGGAGGCGATTTTCCAGCAGCTTGTCTCCGACGTTCTGCAATATTCCGACGCGCTCGCCGCGACCTCCGAGCTGCTCGCGCAAATCGACGTTTTCAGGGGCTGGGTGGAGCTCTCGCGCGAGTGGGACTACTGCAAGCCCGATGTCGACGAGTCCGACGCAATAGAAATCTACGACGGCCGCCACCCCGTCGTGGAGCAAATGCTCCGCCGCGACGGCATGGGGCTTGCCCGCACCGATTCCTTTGTGCCCAACGACACTTTCCTTTCGTCGTCGGGCGAGCAGATTGCCCTGATTACAGGCCCGAACATGGCGGGCAAATCTACGTACATCAGGCAAATCGCGCTCATCGCGCTCATGGCGCAGACAGGCTGTTTCGTGCCCGCAAAGCGTTGCCGCATGGGCGTTGTGGACAGAATTTTCAGCCGCGTGGGCGCGTCCGACGAACTCTCGCGCGGCAACTCCACGTTCATGGTCGAAATGAACGAAACCGCGAACATCTTGAACAACGCAACCGACCGCTCGCTAATCATTCTCGACGAAATCGGGCGCGGCACAAGCACCTACGACGGCCTTAGCATCGCGTGGGCTGTCGCGGAGTTCATTCACGGCGACGGCGCGCAGGGCCCGAAAACGCTTTTCGCAACGCACTACCACGAAATCACGAAGCTGGAGGAAACCCTGCCGCGACTGGCAAACTACCGCGTCTGCGTCAAGGAGTGGAACGACGAAATAATTTTCGTGCGCAGAATAGAAAAGGGCGCGGCGGACAAGTCGTACGGCATTCAGGTCGCGCGGCTTGCTGGGCTTCCCGAAAAGGTCATCGACCGCGCAAAGCGCATTCTCTCCGAGCTTGAAGCCGAGGGCGACGGCATTGTTGACAACCTCGGCGGCGTCCGCAAGCCCAAGGCAAAACGCCGCCCGCGCCAGACTCCGCCCGACGGCGAAAGCAACTTCAAACAGCTCTCGTTTTTCTGATGGACTCCGACGGCAGGCATACCCTTTCGGAAAAGGTCAGGCGTTTGCCTACCACAAGCGGCGTGTATATCATGAAAGACTCGCTCGGAAACGTGATATACATCGGCAAGGCGCTGAATCTGCGCCGCAGGGTGAGCCAGTATTTCACGGCGTCGTACAAGACCCGCGCGTCCAACCCGAAAGTCTCCTCTCTGATAGACTGCATTGCCGACTTCGACTTCGTTAACACGCGCTCCGAAGCCGAGGCGTTAATCCTCGAAAGCAAGCTAATCAAACAGTGGAAGCCGCGCTACAACACGCTCGAAAAGGACAACAAAAACTTCCTGCACCTGCGCGTCGAAATGTTTTCGAAGCTCCCGCGCTTCACGTTCGCCCGCAACCGCAAGGACGACGGCTCGCTGTATTTCGGCCCCTACCTCGGCACGACCGCGTTGCGCGGCGCGCTCAACGAAATTAAAAAGAAGTTCGGCATTCTGCTTTCCGACGCCCGCCCCAAGCGGCTCGACGACGGCCGCTGGCTTTTGTACGACGACGCCCGCGGAGAAATTTCGGGCTTCGAAAACGTGGTGTCGGAGGAGGAATACAAGCAGCGCGTCTCCGCCGCCCTCGCGTTTTTGGAGGATAAAAACGGCGAAATCATAGAAAACGCCGCCGCGAAAATGCGCGAGGCAGCCGAAGCCTTCGAATACGAAAAGGCGGCGAAGTGGCGCGACCTCGTTTCCGCGGTGCTCGAAACGCGCGAGGCAAACGCCCGCGGCGGAGTTTCGGCGGACATCTCGCGCTCGTCGGCAGACGTCGCGATTCTCGCGATGGACTCGCTCAAAAAGACGCTCAAGCTTCCGCGCGAGCCGCGCAGCATAGAATGCTTCGACATCTCGCACATTTCGGGAAGCTTCTGCGTGGCGTCGATGGTGCATTTCGACGACGGCGAGCCCGCAAAGAATAAATACCGCCGCTTCAAGATAAAGTCGTTCGTCGGCAACGACGACTTCCGCGCAATGAAAGAGGTCGTCGGGCGTCGGTATTCGCGCCTCGCCGAACAGGGCAGCCCCATGCCCGACCTCGTGCTAATCGACGGCGGCAAGGGGCAGGTGTTTTCTGCGATGAAAGCCTTTGACGAGGCGGGCATAAAGCCGCCGACAATCGCGGGGCTTGCCAAGCGCGAAGAGACAATTATAACCGACAATTTCGAGGAAGTCCTGCTGCCGCGCCGCCACGAGGGCTTGAAGCTTCTGCAACGCGTGCGCGACGAGGCGCACAGGTTCGCAAACTCGTTCAGCGAGTCCCTGCGCTCGCGCAAAATCCGCGAGAGCATTCTCGACGATTTCGTCGGCTTGGGCGAAAAGCGCAGGGACGCCCTCCTGAAACATTTCGGCTCTATTGCGAAAATCAAGACTGCGACAATCGCGCAGCTGCGCGAGGTTGACGGAATAGGCTTCGAGACCGCCCGCGAACTGCGCGAATTTCTCGACTCGAATTTTCCCGACTCCTCCCCGCCCAAACAATGAGCCGTTCCGCGACATACCGCGGGAGAATCGCGCCCACGCCGTCGGGGCTTTTGCACGTCGGGCACGCCGCAACGTTCATAACCGCGTGGAAACGCGCCCGCAGGCGCGGCGGGAAAATCGTTTTACGCATGGAGGACATCGACCGCGCCCGCTGCCGCCCCGAATATTCCGCCGCCGCCGCGCGGGACATCTCCGCAATCGGCTTGGATTGGGACGAGGGCTGGGGCGTCGGCGGAAAGTTTGCTCCCTACGAGCAGAGCCTGCGCTTCGGCTATTATTGGAGCTTGGTGGAAAAACTTTCCGACATGGGCTTTGTGTATCCCTGCGAAGCGTCGCGGGCGGAAATCGCCGCGGCTGGAAAATTCCCCGAAAGAAAATTCGACTTCGCTTCGCCCGAAAAAATCTTTCCCCACGAAATGCGCTCCGATCCGCGCCGAACCGCCGACATTGAAAATCCGCGTTTTGCAAACTGGCGTTTCGCCGTGCCGTTCGGCGCGGAAATCGGATTTTGCGACAACAACTGCGGGCAAATGTCCTTTGCCGCTGGCGCGGATTTCGGCGATTTCCTCGTGTGGCGCAAAAGCGGCGAGCCGTCGTACGAGCTTGCCGTTGTCGCGGACGACGCCGCCATGGAAATCACCGAAGCCGTGCGCGGAATTGATTTGCTTCTTTCGACCGCGCGGCAGATTTTGCTGTACCGCGCGTTGGGATTTTCCGTTCCCGAATTTTTCCACTGCCCGCTTGTGCGAGGCGGCGACGGCGCAAAACTTTCGAAGTCGTCTATGTCGAAATCCTCCGAAAACAAAATGCTGATTTGCAACCTCGACGCCGCAAAACTGCGCGAACTCAGAGATTCGACACAAATTCCGCAAGCCTGAACGCGTCGTCTTCCGAGTGGCGGAAGTCGAGCGGGATAACGAAAGTGGTGTCGCTTTCCTTCCGCGCGCGCGGCGAGACCGCGTTGCCCAGCCCGCCCCAGTAGATTGACGGCTTTGCGCCAGCCGCGTAGAGCGCGTTGTGGTATCTGTCGCGCGCGCGCATGTTGGCGAATTTGAGCGCGGGCGAGAAGGCGCGGAACGGGTCGGATAGGTTTCCGAACGCCGCGTTCAGCTCGGTGTAGTTTTTAGACGCTTTGAGGTTTTCGCAAAAAATTTTAAGATTGCGGAACGTAGCGCGCGCCGCCTTTCCCGCGTCGAAATTTTCGAGGACAGCAAGCGAGTACTTCGACATTCTCGAAATCCCACTGCGTCCGTCGAGCTTGTTTTCGCCAGAATAGTAGAACGCCTCGGCGGCGTCGTAGCCCGCGAACGAGTCGAGCAGCTCGCCCGACGCGGCGTCGGCTGCGAAGTCGGCGGGAGTGCCGCCCGCAAGGAACATCTTCGCGGGGCTTTCCGATTTCAGAAAGCCGCCGTCGGGCAGCGGAAGCGTTTTGCGCAGCGACGCAAACGAATACCCGCGCGTTTCCGATTCCGCCCAGCTTGAAAACGGCGCGTGCGAGTGGTCGAAAATCGGCACAATCCCGCCGTGTTCGGAGAGCCATTCGCTCCATGTCTCGGCGTCGCGAAGCCCGAAAAAATTTACAATGAGAACGGCGTCGCCGTCTTCTGCGCCTATTGTTTCGAAGCGCGGAGCCGGTTCGGAGGGCAGGTCGCAAAAAAAGCGCACGTCGAAGTCGGCGCGGAGCGTACGCGCAACGCTCGGGCAGAAAAATTCGGGAATCCAGAGCCTGCGCGGGCGGCAAAATTTTTCGAGCTTTAACGCCCTCCGCAACGCGTCCCTGCCGCACGCAAAAAACTCGCGCCCGCGCGGCAGACCCGCGCCGCGTTTGAGGAATTTGCGCGGCGGACGCGGCATGAACCACGTTATCTTTTCCGAAAAATTTTCCATAATAATGTTGCAAGCAATAGCAAATTGTAAATGGTCGTTCAATCGCATTTTTTACGCCCGAAAGCGGCGGAGTGCGGGCGCGCCGATTGCGGAACGTTTCCGATTTTTCATTCGGGCGCGCAACCCCGAAAGGAAAGACATGGAAAACAAAACGAATTTCGGCGGCTTGGGGCTGTCGGAAAAAACGCTCCGCGCGGTCGAAAACGCGGGCTACGAAAAACCGTCGCCGATACAGTCGCGCGCAATACCCGTGATTTTGGCGCGGCGCGACCTCTTCGGCTGCGCCCAGACGGGCACGGGCAAAACCGCGGCATTCGCGCTCCCGATTATGCAGATGCTCGAAGAGGGCGGAAACTATCCGCGCCCCAAACAGTTCCGCGCCCTGATTCTTACCCCCACGCGCGAGCTTGCCGAGCAGATAGACTCGAACATCGCCCTCTTCGGCAGAAGTATGGATTTAAGCCACTGCAAAATTTACGGCGGGGTGTCGCAAAGCCCGCAGGTGAAACTGCTCGCAAACGGCGTGGACATTCTTGTGGCGACCCCCGGCCGCCTGCTCGACCTTTTCAACCAGCGCAAGCTCGAATTCGGCGGCGTGGAATTTCTCGTGCTCGACGAGGCTGACAGAATGCTCGACATGGGCTTCATAAACGACATCAGGAAAATCTGCCGCGAGCTTCCCAAAAAACGCCAGTCTCTGCTGTTTTCCGCGACGCTCTCGAAAGAGGTCGAGGCTCTCGCGAAAAACATTGTGGACAACCCCGAAAAAATTTCGGTTTCGCCCGACAAGCCGACCGTCGATAAAATCGCGCAAAAGGTCGCGTTCGTGAACCTCGAAAACAAGTTCGACCTGCTCGAACACATGATGAAAGCGCGGCTCGAAAAATCGGCGGATTCGCTCGCGCTGATTTTCTGCCGCACAAAACACGGCGCAAACAAGCTGGCAAAACGTCTCTGCCGAATCGGGATTGAGGCGGACGCGATACACGGAAACAAGTCGCAGTCGGCGCGCAAAAACGCGCTCGAACGCTTCAAGCGGCGCGAGTCGCACATTCTTGTGGCGACCGACATCGCCGCCCGCGGAATCGACGTCAAGGACATGTCGCTTGTCGTCAACTACGACCTCCCCGAAGACCCCGAAACATACGTCCACAGAATAGGGCGCACCGCCCGCGCCGAGGCGGACGGCGAATCGGTTTCGTTCTGCACCTCCGACGACGCTCCGCTTTTCAAGTCGGTGGAAAAGTTCATAAAAAAGCGCATCGACGTGATGGCGGACAACCCCTTCCATTCCGAGGCGGCGCAGAACGCGGCGACGCTCAAAACCGCGCTTGCCGCAAAGCTTTCGGGCGGCGGACAGAAAAAGCGCGACGCCGAAAAGAATTATGCGCGCACAAAAGGCTCGTGCCAGAAAAAATCCGACGGCGGCGAATACTACGGCGGAAGCGTGCCCTCAAAGAAAAACCGCCAACAGGCGAAGCCCGACGCCAAAAACGCGGGGCAGAACGCCAAGGGCGCAACGAAAGGCGCAAAGCCAAACGGCAAACGCGGCGGCGAAAAAATCGGCGGCATGCTCAAACGCAAAATGAAGGCGGCGGGCATGACTTCGCTCCCCGACAGGACGCGCGGCGGAAAAAAGAAAGCGTCGTTCTGGCAAAAACTAAGAGATAGCCTCCGCAAATAAAGGCGCAAAACATCTAACCCAACGGGCGCATCGGCAAATATCGACGCGCCTTTTTTTGTGCCGAGCGGTCGTGCGCGGCGTTTGGAATGCCGTTGCGTTTTTGTGCGCTTGTCAGAAAATGCGGGAAATTCGGAGGAGCTGCTTGCCCGAAAAGTCTTGCGTCTTTTTGGCGGAAGTTTAATTTTTGCGCCATGAAAAGCGGATATTTTAAAGCGGCGGCGTTTTTTCTTGTCTTGTTTTTTGCGGCTTTTGCGCCGCGGGTTTTCGCCGCGCCGCCTATCGACGCCGTCGCGGGCGTTCCCGTTTTTCTCGACGGAAAAATTTGGAGCGAATCGCCCGAAGAATTGAGATCGCGCCTGAAAATCGGCGGCGGCGAAACCAAGACGCGCGACGGCGGAATTTTGTCGTGCGCCATAGGTCAAAAAATATTCGGCGTTGACGCAAACGAGATAAAATTCGAATACGCCAACGGCAAAATTTCGTCGGTGAAAATCGTCTTTTTCAACAAGGGCGACTCCGTAAAAGACGGCAAATGGAACAGCCGGACCGCCGCAAAAATGCGCTCCGACGCAAGGGAGCTTTTCAAAAAACTTTCTGCGGCGTTCGGCGCGGCCGAAAACTCGCACATCGGCGGCGGCGCGGCGAAAATCCGCGCAAAGCAGTGGAATTGCCCGTCGGCGACAATCCGCGTGGCGTTCGAGGACAAAGAGTTCATTATAATGCAGGCCGTTCCGCCCGCCGCACTTGCCGAAAAGCCCGCCGAAAAACAGCAGGCTTCGGGCAAAAAGAATCTTGCCGACTCCGTCGAAAAGTCGGCAAACGGCGACGTTGTGGTCAACGTTCCCATGGTAAATCAGGGCGCGAAAGGCTACTGCTTTCCCGCCACGGTCGAGCGGCTGCTCCTCCATAACGGGCTTGCCGACATCGACATGCACAAGCTTGCCGACCTCTTCAAAACGGGCGTCGGCGGAGGCACAACGCTCGACAACGCTGCCGACGCCATCTCGAAAATCGCCCGCGCGAACAAGCTGAAATTCGGCGGCGCAAAGCGCGATTTCTCCCAAATTTCCAAGAATATCGACGCGGGCGTTCCCATGCTGTGGCTGATGTTTTCGCCCGCCGAATACGTTTCCGCCCGCCGCGCTCGCACAAAGGAGCGCGAAGCCGCCGACTTCAAAGAGTGGGCGAAGTTTTGCCGCAAGGAGCGGAAGCCGAAAATAGGCGGCATGAACGCCGATTCCGCGCATGTGTGTCTTGTCGTTGGCTACAACAGGGCGACGAAAGAGCTTGCGGTTTCCGATTCTTGGAGCGACGGCGACGTTGCGCCCTCGTGGATTTCGTTCGAGACGTTCAAGGCGGTTTCGCAAGACTGCCCGCTTTTCTTTGTCTCCCCGCGTTAGCGGCGTTTGGCGTTTTGCGCGGCGCAAAAAAAGCGGAAGCTTCGCTTCGGAAGTTTCCGCTTTTGTTTCCGCCGTCCGCGCCCCGATTTTTTCGGCGTCGCAGGCGGCGGCAGTTGCGCTTAAAGCTCGACGACCTTGCCTGTTCTTGCGCTTTCGTCGGCTGCAAGGCAGATTTTCAGGCTGTTTACGGCGTCCTCTATGTGCTTCGACAAGTCGGCGTCGTTTACGATTGCGTTGTGCAGGAAGAGCTGTTCCCTCGCGCAGAGTTCGTCGTGCACTGGTTCGTCTTTCGTGTCAATCCACTCGTCCTCCTTTGCGAAGCTTCCGTCTGCGGCGACTTCCGCCGAGTGGAATTTTATCGTGTTCGTCTTTGTGTGCGAGTCTATGTCGTCCGACGATTTTTCGCCCGACTTCGCGCAAATCGACGCGCAGCCTTTCGGGCCAATCACGTCCTTTACGAAGAACGCGTTTGTGGACATCATCGGGCCCCAGCCAGCCTCGTACCAGCCGACCGAGCCGTCGTCGAACGCCACTTGGAACTGTCCGTAGTTGCGTTCGTCCGCGCCGATTTCGTCGGAGACTTTTGCGGAGATTCCGCTGACCCTCAACGGTTTTGCCTGAGTCATTTGGCACATGACGTCGGCGTAGTGCACGCCGCAGTCCACGATGGGCGTGAGCGAGTGCAGCAGGTTTTTGTGCGTTTCCCACGCCTTGCCGTGCGACTGCTGGTTGAGGTTCATGCGCATGACGAGCGGCTTGCCGAGCTTGTGCGCAAGGTCTATGAATTTTATCCACGACGGGTGGTGGCGCAGAATGTAGCCCACCACGACTTTTTTGCCGCGCGACTTCGCAAGCTCGGCGACCCTTTTCGCTCCCTCGACTGTCGATGCAATCGGCTTTTCCACGAAGACATGGCAGCCCGCCTCTATCGCCTTTGTCGCGAGGGCTTCGTGGGAATTGGGGTATGTGCAGATTGCCACGACATCGGGCTTTGTTTCGGCGATTGCCGCGTCTACGTCTTCGAAATGCGCGTAGTTGCCGTTTACCGACTTGTTGAAGGCGTCCACCGCCTCGCGCTTTCTGTCCACGATTCCGACAAGCTCGAATTCGTCCAATTTATTGTAGGCTCTCGCATGGGAGGCGCCCATGTTTCCGCAGCCTATTACAAGCACTTTGAGTTTTTTCATGATATTGATTCTTACCGTTAAAGTTTACACCTGCGCCACCACTTTTTTTACGTTGCGCATTTTGTACGAGTTGTTGATGTGCGAATTTTCCGCCGCTCCCAGCGCGCTGCTTCTGAACTGCGTTGGGGTTGATTCGTATTTCTCCCTGAATTTGCGGCAGAAATAGGGGAGGTCGGAAAATCCGCAGATTTCGGAAATTTCGCTCGCCGAGTACGACGACGTTTCGAGCAGCCACGCGGCGTAGCGCAGGCGGGCGTCGTTCACAAATTCCGTCGGGGTTGCGTCGAGGTATTTGCGCATTGCGCGGTTTATGTAAGACATGTCCTTGCCGCAGATTTCCCTGAATTTGGGAAGCCCCAGCGCGAGGTTTTCGGGGTTGCGGATTCGCATGCAGGCGTCGGAGAGCCAGTCGGGCATTTCGGGGAGGGCCGAGGCGAATGTGTTTTTCAACTGCCAGTAGATGTTTGTAAGGAAGCGGATAATCGCCACAAGAGAGTCGTTCTGCCAAGCAAGCTCCGACGCCGCCCTGTCGAGAAACGCGGTCTCGAACGGCGAGAGTTTGAGCGAAAGCCCTCTGAACCTTTCGCGCGAAAATTCGTCCTCCTCTGCGAGGATTTCGTTCAGGAATTTGTCCATCAGCCCGCGGGCGACCGCAACGTATGTGAAGTGCATTTGCGCACCGTTTGCCGCCTCCAAGACGTGGACTTCGTTGGGCTTCGAAATGTAGAGGAAGTTGCCCGAAAATTTGCGCGTTTTGCCGCCCGAAATCAGGAGTCCGCCGCCGCTTCTTACCCACATGATTTCCACGAAATCGTGCCTGTGAAGCCCGACCGAATGCGACCTGTCGGTTTTGCCGTGGACCACCCTGAAATAGCGGTTGCCCTGCAAGTGCGAATCTTCCGTAAATTCGGTGACGAGTTTGTTCATTTCGTTTCCCCTTTTCTGGGCGTCCATTCAAGCGGGAAACCCGCGGCTTGGAAAGCAAAAAAACTTTTCTTCAAAACAAAAAGTCAAAATAGTGCAATGATTTAAAAAAGCGGAATAATCATTTGCCTCCCTGTGCGGCGGGGCGGAGGTATTTTTGCGTCTTTTTTTTGAAAATTTCCGCATCTCCCCTACCCGCCGCCGTGTTGTAATACTTTTTGTAGACGGCCGCCTGCGCGTCGGGATTGTCGGCGGAGGGGATTTCCGCGCCGCTTTCGAAATATTTCACGCGGGCGAAAATCGCGCCCACAATGTCGTTTTTTTGCAAATCCTCGAACCTGATTTCGTCGCTGCGCGGCTCGCCGAAACGCGCGCGCATTGCCTTGTAGAGTCGTGGGTGTTTGTAGCGTATCGCCCTGTGCCAGAGGTCGCGGTATGTGCCGTACTCCACTTGGAACAGCCCGATTGCGTCGCCGCCGCCGTCCTGATACCTTGCGCGGAGGTCGCTTTCCACAACGGCGGTCGCCAAGAGCAGGGCGCGGGCGTCGGGGGTGTCCCAGTCAGGGACGTCGTTTTCGGCGGCGGCTATGAACGCGCAAGCTTCGGCAATGGAGTGTTCGGCCGAGCGCAAATCGACGCGCCTTCCCGCGCCCGCGTACTTCGCCCTGAGCGATTTCAGGTACGCGATTTCTTCGGGAGTCCGCGCCGAATATTCGTTTTTCGAGCATTTGCCGACGAACGCGAACACGAAAAAAACCGCAATGCACGCCGCAGGAAAGCGGCGTTTCAAAACCCAGAGCGCGATTTTAAGCGCGGCGTTTTTCGGCTTTCGTCGTCGGCGTTTCATGCGCGTTTTGAGCGCAACAGGGCGATTTCCCGCGCGTAGCCGTCGAGGTCGTTCGGCGTTTCGAGGTAGAACGGCAGATTCCGCAGAAGCGGGTGGTTGATTATGCGCACTATGGCGTCCAGACCTATGTTTCCGTTGCCGATTGTCTCGTGCCTGTCTTTCTTTGAGGCGAAGGGCGCCATGCTGTCGTTTAGGTGGATTGCTTTGAGCCGCGCAAGCCCCACCGTTTTGTCGAATTTTGCGAGGACCTCGTCGAGGTCGTTTACGATGTCGTAGCCCGCGGAAAAGACGTGGCAGGTGTCGAGGCACACGCCGAGGTTTTCGGGGTTTCCCGCGCCGTCGATTATTTCGGCAATCTCCTCGAAAGTTCCGCCGACTTCGCTTCCCTTTCCCGACATTGTTTCGAGCAGAACCGCAGTCGTTTTCGCCTTCGGCAAAACCTCTTTCAGAAGCTCCACAATAAGCTCTATTCCGCGCTCGATTCCCTGCCCGACATGCGAGCCCGGGTGGAAGTTGTAGAAGCTGTGTCCGATGTTTTCCTGCCGCTCCAAATCCTCCGCCATTGCGGTTTTTGCAAAGACGCGCAGTTTTTCGTCGGCCGAGCAGGGGTTGTAGGTGTAGGGCGCGTGGACGAGGTAGGGCGCGAAGCCGTTTTCCTCCGCGATTGCGTTGAGCTTTTCGGCGTCGGCTGTGTCGAAGTCCTTTGTCTTTCCTCCGCGCGGATTGCGGCTGAAATACTGGAATGCGTTTGCGCCAATCGAGAGCGCGTCTTTGCCCATTTGCGCGTATCCGCCCGCGAACGAGAGGTGGCAGCCTATTTTGAAATTCCCTGTTTGCATTGTGTTTCGAGTCCCGTTTTTTCGGAGTTTGTATGCGCCGCCCGCGTCCAGGCTTCGACCGCCTTTTGCGCCGACGTTATGAAGGGCGGAAGCCTTCCGTTGATTTCGCGCAGAATCACCGCCGGCGGTATTCCCGCTTCGAGCAGCCTCACGGTTTCGTACATGGCGAGCCTGCGGAGGTTTGCGAGCGTCGGGACGTTTAGCCTGAGGTTGTCTATCGTTTCCCGCGCGAGTTCGATTTTCGATTCGTCCGAAAGTTCGGGCGACACCTTGATTTCGCCGCCGAAAGAGTAGCGGAAAAGCTCGTCCACGACGGGGTCGTAGGGCGACGCCGCGGGGCGCGTTCCCCGCGCGTGCCCGCAGTGCAGGTAGGCGTCTCGCAAGACGCCCACGCCCGCCTGCGCGGCTTCGGACTTTTCCTCGAATTTCTTGGGGTCTTTTATGCACGACGCCGCCATGTTGCCGTAGTCCATCGTATGCGCGGAAAGCCCGCCCATCTGCGGCTCTATGTGCTCTATGTGCGACGTCTCCTCCGTTATGCGCGACTCGCAATAGCAGCACAAAAATTTCTGCCGCCTTATCAGCGACTCTTTCAACGCCGACTTCGCCCTCACGTTGTGGAACGACGAATACTTCGCGTTGGGGTGGCGTTTTTTCCAGCGTTTGAAAGCTTCGGGGGCTTCCGACTCGGCGGGTTTGGGAATGTATCTCATTTGCCGCCGCTCCTTGCCGACAGCGCGCGGACGAGGTATTCGGCGCGGACGACTTCGGGGTCGTCGGGAATCTGTTTGTCAAGCTCGTTGATTATGTCGCGGGCGGCGGCGTATTTGCCCTCGTCGATAAACTCGTACATCTTCGCGATTTTCGCGGCGGTAGTGGATTCGCGCGAGGCGTTGAGCACCGACGAAAGCAGGTCGGCGGGGCTTCTGCCGAAAGCCGAGTCTATGCGTTCGAGGCGCGACGCCCCGCCGTCTCCCCTGATTCTGTACAGGCTCTTCGCAAGCGACATTATCGACGGCGAGTGCGACGAAATTATGAACTGCGCGTTTGTGAAAATGCGCGGCAGGCGTTCGGCAATCGCCGTCTGCCAGTCGGGGTGCAGGTGCAGGTCAAGCTCGTCTACGAGAATGATTGCGGAGGTGTCGAGCGGGTTTTTCTTCTGCGGGTTTGCGACCGCCATGCGCATGGCGATGTCGGCGATTAGCGCGATTACGGTTTTTTCGCCGTCGGAAAGGCTCGCGGCGGGGACGTTTTTTGAGCCTAAAAACAATGCGCCGTCCTTTACTGAAAAGTCGCAGTAGGAGTCGCCGAAGTCGGCGATGGCGCGTTTGACGGCGGCGACCGACGCGTATTTCAGGTTGATTTCCTCGCGCCGCCTGTTCGCGGCTTTGAGCGGAAGGGCGGCGGCGTCCTCCATTTCGCGGCGTCGGTCGAGCACCGCTTTCGAAATCCAGCGCGAGAATTTGCCGAAGTCCGTCCCCGCGTCGAACGCCTTTGCGTAGACGCTCGTGCGGTCGGCGTTGCGCATCGGAAGCGGCGCGGAGCGGCCGTTGCGATGCGTGCCGTAGTGGACGAAAACGGGTATGTCGGCGGAGACGCCCCGCGGGGAGTCGAGCATGACGCGCATGTCGGAGGCGTATTTTTTCGCACCGTCCATGTTGCCGTCGATTTTCGGCGCGGAGCGGTTTGCGCGTTTGACGAGCGCAAGCGAGATGTCGGGCTTGCGCCGCTCGCCGAGAATCATCGAGAGGCGCGAGTAGCTTTTGCCTACGGTGATGTCGGAAGTCCGTATCTTCATCGGCGTGCGCTCCGCCGACGGAAGCCCCGCGGGCAGCCACGAAAGCATTATGGAAATCGCCTCCAGCAGCGACGACTTTCCCCCGCCGTTTCCGCCCGCGAGCACGGTCATGGATTCGTCGAACTCTATGCGTTCGTCGACGAGCCCCCTGAAATTTTCGACGTGCATGTATTTAATTCTCATCGCTTGCTTCAATATCGCCGCGCCTTCGCTTTAAGGCAATTAAATTTTTCCGATTTTTAAAATATGAAACCTCGCACCGATACCGATTCCAAACCCCGTCGCCTGCGACTAAAAAACGTGCTTGTGGGGCTGCTTCTAATCGCCGTTCTTGCGGCCGTGGTTGCGGCGCTGCACGCGATGTCTTTTTGTGCTTGAACGCGCGGCGGGCTCGTGTGAAAATTGCGCCATAATGCAACAGGCGCGCAACAAAAAAGTATCACTCAAATTCATAGCCGAACTCGCGGGCTGCTCCACGACGACGGTTTCGAACGTCCTCAACAACAAGGGGCTGTTCGGCGAGGAAATACGCGACAAAATTTTGGAAATCGTAAAAAAATACTCCTACAAAATGAACCCGTCGGCGCGCGCGCTGCGCTTGGGGAAGTCGGAGACGGTGGCGTTGGTGTTCTACCGCCCGAACGTCGATATTTTCAAGAGCGAATACTACCTCACGATGACGTGCGGATTCCAGAAACGCCTGTCTGAGCTGGGCTACGAAATCCTGCTTTCCGAAATTCCGCAGGACGTGGCGGAGGCGGGGGCGCAGCCGCGCTTCGTGTCGCGCGGAAAGGCGGACGCAATCGTGGCTCTCGGGCGCATTCCCGACGGCGCGGCGGAGTCGCTGAAAAACTGCGGGCTTCCCATGCTCATGCTCGATTCTTTCTACGCCGGAATAGACTCAATCTATACCGACGGGTTTTCCGCCACGCAAAAACTCGTCGAACGGCTCGCCGTGCAGGGGCACAAAAAAATCGCCTATTTTGCCTACGACAATTCCGACTTCAATACCGACATGCGCATTAAGGGCTACCTTGCGGCTGTCGAAAACGCGGGGCTTGCGCCGAGAGTTGTGCGCAATTTCGCGACTAACGAAGAGGGCGGCGACGAACTTCAAAAACTGCTCGAATTGCCCGACAGGCCAACCGCGGTGCTCGCAAGCAACGACGATTTGGCGACCTCGCTTATGTGCCGCGCCCTGTCGATGGGCTTTGAAGTACCCGACGCCGTCGCGTTCTGCGGCTTCGACGACACGGTTCTTGCAACCCGCTGCACGCCGCCGCTTACTACGGTGCATGTCGATTGCGAGGAAATCGGGGCGGTCGGCGCGGAAACGGTGCTGCGCCGCATAGCATCTCCCTCCGCTGAGCCTAAAACGGAAATCGTAAAGGTTGACATCGTCGAACGCGCTTCGACCCTCGGCGCGTAATTTTGCTTCGAATTTTCCTTTTTTTGTTTGACCAAGAAAAAGAAGCTTTTAATTTTCACTTAAACGTTAAACTAAAAGGAATTTTATGAGACAATTTATAGGAATCGATATCGGCGGAACAAAATGCGCCGTGGTTGCCGCCCGCGAACGCGCCGACGCCGGAACGCCCGAAATATTC
>JAJXPD010000026.1:4173-16484 GCA_021641325.1 Opitutales bacterium | reverse complement strand
CGGAAAGCTCTCCGCCGAAAATGTCGGCGGAAGCATAAGCAGCGCGACAAAGCTCGGTTCTCTCGACGCGAGAAATATCGGCGGCGGCATCACCCTCAACAACGTTGACGCCGAATTGAAGGCCACCGATGTTTCGGGCGACATAACCGCAGTGTCGGCTGGCTCGCTCAACGTCAAAAACGCCGGAACAGTCTCCCTAACCGACGTAAACGGAACGTCCCTCGCGGAAAACGTGGACGCCCTCGAAATATCGGGAACGGCCGGCGGAGACGTAAACGCCAAAAACGTAACCGGAAAAGTGTACGTGGAAAACGCCTCCGCAAACGTCGCCGTGAACACGGCAGGAAGCGTGGAGGCAAACAATGTCGCCGGAACGCTCTCCGCCGTCGATATCTCGGGCGGAATAGACAGCTCCGTATCGCTCGGCGCGCTCGACGCCAAAAACGTCGGCGGGCAAATAGCCTTGCAGAACGTGCAGGGCAAGCTCAAAGCCGCGGATACGCAGGGCATTTCCGCCGAAAACGCTGGCTCTCTCGAAATCAAAAACGCGAAGGACGTGGAGATACGGAACAACGTAGGCGGCAACGCCGAAGTTTCCGGCATCGGCAACTTCTCGGTTGCAGGCGAGGTCGGCGGAACGACGCTGATGGACGCAGTCGACGGCGATGCCACAATAGGCACTGCCAACGGCGCGGTAACGGTTAATTCCATGGGCGTATCGGGTTCCGTCAATATCGGCACGGCCAACGACAAGGTTTCCGCAAACGGCAATATCGGCGGCGGACTTATTGTCGGCAGCGCCGGCGGAGACGTTACTTCGACCGCGAACGTGGGCTATGTTTCCGTAAAGGGAGCAGACCAAACCCAAAAAGTCGAATTGAAGAACGTTCTCGGCGGAGGCGACTCCAAAATCGAAAACGTATCGGGCGTAATCGTCAACGGAAAGATTTCCGTGGGAGCGCACAGAATGGATATCGTGTCGATATCCAACGATGTCGATTTCCGCGACGAAGTCCTGCTCGACGCGCTCGGCATTGACACCGTCGGCGGCGACGTGAAGTTTGCAAAGAAGCTGACCGCCGCAAATTCCGTGAAAATCGACAACGTAAAAGGAGACACGACCTTTGCGGGAGACGTTTCGGCAAATTCGTTCTCGATGGATAACGCCGCCAAGGGAGGAAACGTAAGCTTTACGGGTTCTCTCAAAACGGCAGGCGACACCGAAATCAAGAATGTTTCCGACGTATCCGCCCTGAACGGGATTGAAGCCAAAAATCTCACAATCGACGGCGCGGACAATGTCGTAGTCGACAGGATCAAGGCTGACGAAAACGTAAACGTCCTCAATGTTGCCGGCTTCACGGCCGACGCAGTCGAAGCTGCGGACGAAATAAACATCAAGGCGTCGGGCAATATCGCCGTGGGCTCCCTCGACGGGGATGCGGACAATACGAAAGCCACGCTGAGTGGAACGCAGTCTTCGTCCGTCATAACGGTCGATACGGCAAACGTCTATACGATAATATCCAACGCGGCGGAAGTTGCCGTAAATAAAGCCGCCAACTATCTCGACTTGGAATCGGTCGGAAACGCCGAGATTCGCTCGATAGCTGACGGGGTTGACTACGCGCGGGCGAACGACGGACCGTTCATGTACGCCGACAATGTCGGAACGATTGAAATCGGCGCCGACGAAGTCGGTGCGGTGTACGACACGGGCGGAAATCCCCTGATAAAGTCCCAAAGCGGCGGCTCTGCAACCGTAGACAAACTGATTCTCCACGCTTCGGCAATCAAATCCGCCGCGCTCACGGGAACGGTTCTCGATATCGGGGCGGCATCGACGGGCGATAGACTGCGGTTGTCGTTTACGCAAAACGATGTGGAAATCGTCGGCAAGCTGAATTTTGCCAGCGATGTCGAACTCGTGACGGAAAACAACTGGACCTTCGATTCGGTAAAGTCCGCCGGACAGCACTCCGCCGTGGGCAGAACCTCCGATGTCGCCGTAAACGGCGTTCTCGGCGGCACGGAAAAGTCGGTTTGGAACTTCCTGAAGGCGAAATCCCACGCGGCGTTCGCATTCGAAGCCGCGGACGAATCGGTTGTAAACGAGTTCACGCTTGTGGGCAAATACGACGACGTTCCGCAAAGCGGCTCGTTCAACCACACGTACAGGGACTCGGCGGGCGAAATCCAAAACGAAACCGCGCAGTACAGTCAAAACCTGACGGCAACCGACCTCTACGCGACAGACATCTACGCGAATACGGTTTCGGGAACAACCGACAACGGTATCCTTGATGTCGAATACTCGGTATCGGACGGCAAGGTGGTCCATGAAATAAAGGCAAACAGATTCGTCGAAAAGACGGTTGCAAAAACCGCAAACGAAGCCGAATTTGCCAAAATCATCGACAGCCTCAAACACTCGGGCGATCTCGATAAGGACAGCGAAAACATCCGCGACATTAAAATGCCGTACATTACGGGCGAAAAGTCGCTTTCGGCTTCGCTTCCGAACGCAATGACGTACGCCGCGCGCCAACAGGCGGCTCTCGCGAATTCGATAGCGCTCTCCACGGTCGACTACATCTCCGCTACCCGCGCAATGCTCGGACGTCCGGCGTTTGTGGGTTCGAAGGAAGTCGCTGCTGTTTCGGACGGTTCGGAAAAGGACATCTCCGACGTTACCTCGGTATCCTTCAGGAGTGTAAACAGACTCGGGGATTTTGCGGGAACGGACGGAAATTCGGGAGCCAACTCCTATTCGGCCGGCGGTCTTGCCAACCTGGAATACATCGTCAACCGCGACCTCTTCTTCGGGATCTCGGCGGGCGGAGCGTATTCCCGCGCGACGGGCGACAATGTGTCGGCAAAAGTCGAATCCACTAACCTGATAATCAACCTCTACGGCGACTATCAGATAACGGACGGCCTCGACGCGTATATCGGTCTGACCTACTCCTACGGAGACAATAAATCCGAACGCGAGGCGGCGGCCGGCAAGGCGAAGGTCGATTATGAAAGCGACACCTTCGGGGCATTCGGCGGCTTGCGCTATACGATAAAACCCTGCGGGCTTCCCTTCTCGATTACACCCCTTCTCGGTGTAAACTACTCCGCGGTGCTTACAAAAAGTGCGACGGAAAAGGAATACACGGGTCCGGACGCAATGTCCTATGCCGGTGGCGACTACCACAGCATCAGGACTCTTGCGGGATTCGAGGCGGCCTACCACTGCGAGGATATTCTGAGAATTGCCGTCAGCGCAATGTACGCCCACGAATTCCTCGATAACAGGTATAACGTAGGCTATTCGCTCGATCCCTCCATGTTTGCCGTCAGCAGTGGCATTCTCAGGGGATCGGTAATCGAAAGAGACTACGCGATTCTCGGGTTCGGCATAAACGGCAACGTCACCGACTCCGTGTCGGTGGGGGCAAATTACAACGCCGAAGTAAGCGTATCCGAGCTGAACCACCATATCGGCGGCTATATCAGATTCGAATTCTAATGGGTCTGTAAAAACAATGCATGGGGGCGGATTTGCGAAAAATCCGCCCCCATTTGCGTATAACACAAAACATGAAAAAGATATTCGCATTTTCCGCATTTCTGTCACTCTGCTCCGCGCATTTGCCCGCTGCTGACGTTTCCGCCGATTTCGCGGGAGGCAACGCCGTTATCGCCGCTTCGGCAGACGGAAAAATCTCGATTGCCCCCGATTCCTCAGGCTGCTCGCGCAGCGGAAGCTATTGGAATTTTCGCGTAAGAAACGCGTCCGGCAAACTTTTGGAAATAAGCGTATCGGGTAGAAATGCCGTTGACGCATGCGGGGCGTTCGTCTCGGAGGACTCCGGCAAAAACTGGATGCCGCTGGGCGCGCGTTCTGTCCGCCGATGCGGCGATTCCGCAAAATTCTCATACCGCGTCTCGGAGGACGCCGCCGAAGTCCGCTTCGCTTCCGTCATACCCTATCTGCATTCGGATTTTAAAAGATTCGCGGAATCGCGCGGAATCGCGATCCGACATTTCTGCAAAACCGAGCGCGGACGCGAAAACGTGTTCGTTGCGCTCGGAAACGAAGATTCCGCCGTCACGGCGGTTCTAACCTGCCGCCACCACGCCTGCGAATCGGCGGCTAGCTTTGTCTTGGAGGGATTTCTTTCCGCCGCAAAATACGCGAAAAACATTCGGGTTGCCGCCTTTCCCCTTGTGGATTTGGACGGCGTAGAGGAGGGCGGGCAGGGAAAATTCCGCAAACCGCGCGACCACAACCAAGACTATTACGGAACGTCAAGGTACGCCGCCACGGCAACGCTAAAACGGATATTGGAAAAACTGAACGCCGACGGGAAAAAAACGGTAGTTTTGGATTTGCATTCCCCGCTTTTTTCGGAAATGAGCCACCTTTCCACGCACGCCAACGGCATATATTTCGTCTTCGGAAAAAACGGCAAAAAGCGAAATTTGGCAAAAGGCTTCTCGCTGAAGCTTGCCGAGCGCTGCAATGAATCGGGCGGGCTTGCGAACAATCCCGAATTGGATGTCGACTTCGACCCGTTTTTGCACGACAGACGGCCGATAACATTCGCCAAATGGGCGGAAAGGTTGGAGAATGTCATGTGGAGCGCGGCTATGGAAATACCGTTTGCGGTTCCAGCCGGCGAAATGCCGTCAACGCCCGACCAGTTGCGGAATTTCGGGAAGGCTCTTTTGGAAGAGCTTGACGCGCGCGCTGGGGTTGACTGGGAGTCTTCGTGGGAATAGTCCGTCCGCGGAGGGATTCGGAAATTCCGCAGACGGAATGCAGGGCGGCATGCGGGAGCAGTCCGAAGCCAACCTCGGAGAAGAGGCGCAAGGGTTGTTCTACCATATGAAATCGGAGCGGATTATGTCGTCCTCGGAGAGTTCCCACCCCAACTGCACCTCCACAATTTGCAGGTTCTCCAAGCCCATTATTCCGTGCATTTGTCCTGCTCCGATTTTTGCGACATCTCCCTGTTTGAATTCGGTTTTCTTTCCGTCCACAACAAGAGTTCCCAATCCGTTTATGCCATAATCTGCTTCAAGCCTTTCCAGCCCAAGATCGAAGACGCGCCCGTTATGGAAAGCTCGTCGGGAATTGTGCCCGATGAGACAAGCTCGATAAACAAGCTCGATACCCTTGTAAAGCTTGCAACTCCTGCCGTCGACGGTTAGCGCGATTCTATCGACTTTGAAGTCGTCGCCGAGCGTTGCGCCGTATTCCGAGGGGACGGACAGTGAGGAATTCGACCATATGCCGCGCATATTGATGTAGCGCGAACGCAGCAGCCAATAGGTAGTTAGAATTTGTCCCCGCTTTTCTGTGCACAAAAAAACCGCCTTGCCTTGCGGTTTGGCGGTTTGAAAATTTAAAATTTTGCCTTACTTGCGGCGGCGATAGATTACAAAGCCCAAAGCCAACGCGCCGAAGATTGCCGCCCATTCGGCGGGTTCTGGGACGACGGTCAGCCAGTATTTGTTTGTCGCCGTGTCGAATGCCCACGAGAGTTTGGAACTGTCAACGCCCGAAATTTGCAGATACGCCAACGCGTCGTCGGCAAGCGAATTGTGTTTGTTGATTGCAAGCGACTTTTCGGCGAAACCGCTGATTACGATTGTATCGCCGTCAACCAAGCCATAACCGGCGATGTCGGCAACGATGAATTCGTCGAACGTAAGAACCGAGCCGCTGCCGAGGTTGATTTCAAACTGCGCGGCTTCGCCCGTTGCGAACGCAATACCCCTCGCCGTCAGCGAAACGTTGTCGCCTATCGTAATTTTACCGTAGGAGCTTGAGGGCTTATTGTCGTTGTACGACTTCGACACGAGGAACGCCGTCTTCTCCCAAGTGTTGTCGGCGTTGACAACCAGCGAGCCCGCGTCTGTGTCGGTATTTTTGCCGAACGCAAGGTGCGTGTCGATGTCGAGCGCATCGTTGAGTGTCATCGCATTGCCGAGCGCGAAATATTTGCCGCCCCTGATAAACAATTTGCCGCCTTTGTCGAGGACGATTTCTTCATAGTTTTTGCCGGCGGCACACGTTGCCGAATCCGTAAAGATGAAGAGAGATGCGCTGTTTTTGATTGTGAAAAGACCGCCGTTCGCGAACGTTTCACCGACATTGCTACTATGATTGTAGAGAACCATGGTGGAGTCCTTCGCGAGAGTGATAGGGGTTGCTATTGAACGGAAGGTTTGCGCGTTGATGGATGCTCCCTCGCCGATTGTTATCTTTGGCGTAATGCTGTCGTGTTTCGAAACATAAAAGTAGTCGTTTATATTGAGCGTACCGTTGACAACCAAGTTGCTTGCCGTTGTTGCGTCGCCGTTGTCGGGTGTGAGTTCAAGACGGGAGGTAGTGTACACGGCGTCCTTTCCGATGTTGAGCGTCGAATTTTGTACGGTCGTTTCATTGGCGCTGAAGTTGCCGCCAATGTTTGCAACGGTGCCGTTGAACACGGCGTTTCCCGAAGTCGTGTACGTGCCGTTGAAGTTGTTTATGCCGTTTGTGAAATAGGACGCGCCTGTAACGTTCATAACGCCGTCGACGGTGAAGACAGTATTCGCGGCGTCGCTTTTGACGGTTACCGCTTCCGAACTCGTAACGGTAATGCCCCTGCCGATTTTAATCGACGCCGTGCTGCCCGAACGCCCCGTGCCTACGGGAGCGGTAAGAGTCCAACCGTTGGTAAAGTTTATCGCAGCATTTCCGCCGTTTTTAACGGAAAAATCCATCGCAAGCGGATAGGCGCTGAACCCTATTCCGTCGCCACTCGATAACGTCAGTGCCGCTCCGTCTTCGAAAAGCATATTCAGGTCGGTATAGCTTCCTCCGTCGTCACTTACCATGAAGCTTTTGAATGAATATTTCCCGTCCACAACGGTGTACGCCGGCGCGGTTGCAACGCCCGAATTGAGCCCCGTCCAGAGAACCCCGTCGGAATCCGTCGGCGTTACGACATCACCCGACGAGTTCTTGATGTCTGAGGAGAACTTCGTTGCGCTCTCTTCGTTAGTGCCGCCCGACAGAAGATAGTCGGTTGCGAACGCCGAACTTGTGGCGAATGCCGCTGCCGATATAATTACAAGACAACTTGTTCTCATGATACCTACTTTCTATGTTTTCAATAACTGGAATATAAGATTATGTTTATAAAACTTTTTACAACTTTTCTGCGGTAAAAAAAGCTTGCAGTCAACCATAAAAATTCCAACAGTTTTCAACAGTTCGTTCGGTACGGCAATCACGCTGTGCCGATTGGTTTATATGTTTATGGGGGAAATGGTAAAATTTGTAATATACGCGGGTGCGCTGCTTGCAGCCTGTATCCTTTCGGCGGAGGAAAGCGTCGGCGATACAATTTCGGCGAAGTTCGGCAATACGGTTTCGGGGGCGGCTCAGGCGAATGTATATTTCGAAGGCAACGGCAAATCGGGCGAGCTTTTGTGCATAGGACACTCGCAGACCAAACACGCTCCCGAACCATATGACCGTTGCCGTTGTGAAAAAGGAGTACTGGTTGGGAAATGACGATGATTTTGTAGATATTGACAAGGTAATTTCCAACATACAAAAGTATGAGTCATTTCAAGATTCGGTAATATCTGACAAAACAAAATTGCTTCAAACCGAATAGTCGAATGTTAAGACAACGAATCGAAGAAGAGCCTTTTGGAATCCCGAAAGGCTCTTTTCTTTTACCACTTCCCTATGGGGCATTTTTCTGAAGCCAATTTAAGTTTTGCTAAGGAGCAGCCGCATTTTAGGCATTTGCCGAGTCCCATTCGGGCGGTGGGATGCCAGAAGTTGCAGGTTTTGCAGATTGATTTTCTCCTTGTTAATTCTGGTTTGTTGGCAAGTTTGAAGCCCGATTTTGCCCAGGTGTAGGTTGCTTTTGTGAACTTTTGCACCATTTGAAATGTTGTAGGCAAAGTATCCAAAGTTTCCAAAATTGCCGATTTTTCAAACTCCAAATCGGTTCTGGTAAAATCCGTCGCCTCCGCAATGCGCCTGTCTTCAAAGCCGTTTTCGCCGCGCTCGGCGTAAAAGCATCTACCGTTAAACAACGCCGCTTTGTAGGCGGGTTTTCCGTTCACGCAAAGGTCTTGCAACGTTCCCGCAAAGACATTGCAAACACGCGAAAAAATCCCACCCGATTTCGTCTGACCCGAAATCAGCCATTCGCTCGGGTTGTCGGGATTGTATGAAACGCGGTAGAGATATTCGACATCGTGGAAAGTCAGTTTTTGCATACGCTCGCCGTTTACAATGTAAAGTCCGCCAGAACGCCCGCCGTAGACAATGCGGTTCTTGAAAACAAAGCCTACATCTGCGGCGACAACCCTTTCGGGAACGTTGTCGATTCCGTCAATCTTGTAGAGATAAAAACGCCTGTCGCTTTCGTGCCCGCCCGCTATGAACGAAATTCTCCATCTGCCGTTCACAAGTTCGGCGGTGGGCGAACATTCCGTAGCGTCTTCGGGAAGCCCTGTATAAACGCGCTTCCACTCGCCATTTTCACAGTGGTGAAGTTTCCATTTGCCGCCGACTTTAAGACAGCAAAAAGCCTTCGGAGCAAAGTCTGGCGG
The DNA here is from genome assembly GCA_021641325.1 of Opitutales bacterium. Taxonomy (GTDB): domain Bacteria; phylum Verrucomicrobiota; class Verrucomicrobiia; order Opitutales; family Intestinicryptomonadaceae; genus Merdousia. The sequence continues at coordinate 7,865 of JAJXPD010000026.1, read as the reverse complement.
CGCACCGCGCGCCACAAACGGCATATGCGAATTTATCCCTTTATCGAATTCAAACATAAATTAACTTTCGGGCCATCTGATGCCGACGCTCCAAATGTCGTCATAACAAACATCGGGGCAACCCTGTTGAAGCTCCATATAGCCGTCGTAGGTGTAGTTGGATTTAAATTGGTTCGGAAGCCCAATGAGTTTGCCGTTTTCGTCGATGCGCCCGCGATTGTATTCAACACCGCCGCTTAGCTCATACAAACGCCAAAGCGCGTTGGGCTTGCCGACGCCGTCGCCCTGATACGGCGTCAAATCCCACGTCGGGTTGTCGCCGTTCGTGGTATAGCTCGCTATAACGCTCGGCTCGCATTGCGAACAGTCGTCGGAGCATTTGGATTTAAGCCGAATCATTCGCCGCCTTCCCCCGACTTCACGAGGAAGTATTTTACGGTAGAAGTTCCGCCGTCGCAGACTTCGCAGGGTTCGGAATAGAACGCGGCTCTCAGATTGTTGAGCGTGTTTTGGTCGGCAAGAATCGTGATTTCCGCGCTTTCGCCGTTGGGCAAAACAAACTGGATATTTGTCGGCTTCCAGCCCGTATCGACCTGCCTTGAACCCGTCGAAAACACCTGCGTTTTGCTCATCATATTCGTGGACGGATCGAAGTAGTAAATATCGGTCATAATGTTGCCGCCGTCAATGTGCTGCAAAACTTTGAGTGTTGCGAGATTGCCGTTTGCGTCCATCACGGCGACGTTTACGGCGGAGTCAATCGTGCGCTTCACATAGTCGACGTTCTGGCGCATGCTCGCCATAATCGACTCTGCGGAGGACATTCTGCCTTCGATGTTGCCCATTCGCGATTCGAGAGAGGCGACAGCCGAAGCTAATGCGGAAGTATCAGCGGAATCTCCCTTTTCGCCGCGAGGCCCCTGAGGACCCATCGGACCTTGTGCGCCCGTATCGCCCTTATCCCCTTTGTCTCCCTTGTCGCCTTTCGGCCCCTGCGGGCCTTGTGTGCCTCCGCCGCTACCCGCAGGACCTTGCGGTCCCATAGGTCCTATATCGCCTTTTTCGCCTTTCTCCCCGCGCTCCCCCTGAATTCCCTGAGGTCCTTGCGGACCGACCGGACCTTGGTCTCCTTTCTCGCCCTTGGGAAGATTGTTGATAGCAGCCCACAGTTGCGAAATCTGCGCCTTTATGTTTTCATCACTGTCTGCAAGGGCTTTTAAAGATTCCACAATCGCCTTTATTTGCGACTCGATTTCTTCAACGCGTTTTTCGAGCTGCTGGCGTCTGTATAGTTCGTCATTTGTGAGAGTGTTGAGTTCGGAGATTAGCGCGTTGTGCTCGTCCCAAAGAGTTTTTAGGTTCGCAAGTTGGTTGCGGATTTCGGTGTCGTCATACGCGCCGCTATCGACAATCTTTTCGACGATTTTATCCCCAGTTTCTCCTTTTTCGCCTTTTTCGCCTCGGTCTCCTTTGTCCCCCTTATCGCCCTTATCACCTTTTTCTCCCTTTTCGCCGTCCTTGCCGTCTTTCCCATCTCTGCCCGCAGGGCCTGCAATGGGCTGGCTCGGCGTTCTTCCCGCAGGCTGTTGCGGGTGTTCGCCGACGTAAAGCGCGTAGAAAGTTTTTGCGTTTTCCTTTTCGCCTACAGAAAACTTTATGCAGTAAAAATTCTTTTCGACCGCGCCTCCGCAGTCTTTCAAAATCTTTTCGGAGAAAATCAGATAACGCAGTCCGTCGGTTTCGTTCCAGATGACATCGCCGCTTTGGGGCGTTTTCTGGAACGTTTTGAAGGCGTTTTCGATAGCTGAACGGATTGTCGCCGAATCTGGAAACTTGATGTCGGGCAATTCCTCGGTGTCTTTTGCAATGTAGACTGCGAGCATCGACTTTTCCATTTCGGAAAATTCGTCGCCGAAGGAGATTCGCCACGCCTTGGAATTTTTCGTTATCAACGTGTCCAGAATCGTAAGCGTAGTTCCGCCCGCGCTTCTGTTCATTGTATATCCTACGCCGTTTTGCAGGCGCGACGCCTCTATCATCGCGCAGATGTCGTTTAGTCTCTCTGCCGTTACCTGTTCCAACAGCGGCAGTCCCGCGCGGAATCTCGGCAGTTTCTGGTTCCCGATGTCATTTAGCATATTTTATTCTTCCGTAAGTGGCGGGCTTTGCCTAACGGCAAAATGCCCTTTACTTTTTGATTAAAGCATTATTTGTAAACATACCTATTCCAACCGTTCGGGCCGCTCAAAAGGTAGGTGATGGACACTTTGTATTTGCCGTCCGCCATCTTGTTGTAGGAAATTCCCGTGCACATCCACTGGCGGTTTCCGCCGACTGCGGGCAGTCCGCTGCCGCCGCCGATTGAGCCTATTCCGCCGAGACTCGGCATTCCCCTTGAAATGTAGCCTACCGCCGCCGAATACGACGGCACGAGGTAGCTTTTAACACCCGCCATTATTTTGCCACCCTGAGTTTTGGAATTCCAGCCGACGAATTTGCCGTCGTCGTCGAATATTCCGCAGTTGGGCTTGTCGGGGCTTCCCGCCCATTTCTCGAAATCGGGGTGGCTTTCAATAGGTTCCTCGCGCATTGTGCAAGAGAGTTCGACGGTGTTTTCGGAGGAGTCCCTGTCCGAATCCCAGACGAATTCAGAACCCTCGTATTGGGCGGTGATTATCGCGCCTTCGCCGTGCCGCTTAATGCCTACCGACTTGCAATACAAATCCGACCAAATCGGATGCGGAGACTTGTTTACAATCGGGCAATGCGCAAGCGCCGCCGAATACGGATAGCAAAACCAAGTGGCGGAGCACGTCGCGACAGAATCCGCCGAGACAACCCGCTCGCCCGAATCCCGCAAAAAGCACACCTCGCCGTCATGCAATCTTACCCGCATGTAAAGAATTCGGCTTGTCAAAAAATCGGGAAATGATAGCTATATTTACAAATTCAGATGAAGAGTTTAAAACATCAAAAGCTTTACGACCACTACACGGGTATTTTCCAGCAAACGCCTACGTTCAGCCTGCAATTAAAGAAATCTCTATTACCCGAAGGGTTGAAGCCAATAACCACTTATGTCTTCCGCCCGACAAAGAAAATGCCGTTTTGGAAATTGTGCACGATAGGCGCGAGCGACTACCTTATGCCCGAACGTGAAATCGGTTGGGGACGAAAGGCAAACAGGCGCAACGAATACATGATGCTCGTTTCGCCCGAAGTGGAAATCAAGGAATCTTCAAAAGATTGGCTTAGTTTAAACAGTCTGCTTTGGGCTACGGCGCAATACGCTTTCAACTCGAAAGAAAACCTCACCGTTTCGGACTCGATAGATATGCGGTTAAAGGGAAAGTGTTGCGGAACAGTTCTCCTGTTGCCCGAAGTTTTCAAGTCTCCGAGCGTAGTAAAGTGCTACATTTCAAAGCACAAATTCATATCTATTTTTCAGGTTATGCCGATAACGCGTGAACAGCTTTCGGGGAAACTAAGGCGCAAAACAAACGGCATATACTGGCTAATGGAGCAATTCTACACGCATAACGACGAAGTTATTTCGTCGAAGCCGTTTACAACGCTTTAAAACTTAAATTACTTCATCAACAATTCCGATTTGCCCGACTGGTGTTCGGTGTTGTCGGCTATCTTTTGGAGCAGTTTCGACTGGCGTTTGGATTCGGAAAGCTGTTTTGCGG
>JAJXPD010000026.1:0-4073 GCA_021641325.1 Opitutales bacterium | reverse complement strand
AGCTGTTTTGCGGTGATGTCGTAGCGGGCGGCGAGAAGTCCGCCTCCGCCGATTTTTGCAAGCGACGAGTCGTTGTGGTTTGAGAGCGACTTTTCAAGCTTCCGCTCTTTTGCCGACTTTTTGATTTCGGGAGATTCGTCCGCCTTTCGGTATTTTGCCTTGCGCGCATTTTCCGCCGAAACCGCCAACAGCTTCTCCGCATCGCGGGCTTGTTCGACGTATTTTAGCTGCTCTTTATACCAGTCCACCGATTTCGAAGTAAGCAAATTCTGGCGGTTGCGCGAATTGTTCCTGCCCGACGCGTCGGAAACTTCCTCGGCAAAAATCTGCCCAAAGCTCTTGTTTTTGTCTTTCGAGGAAAGGCGGTTTGTCTCGTCTTTAAGTTCGCGCAAGCCGTCAAGCGCGCTGTTTATCGCGCTTTGCCAGCTGTCGGAAAACATTCCGACGAACTTCCCCAACGCACCGCCGACTGTTTCGATAAAGCCCACAAAGGCGTTGCGAACGGGAACTACAAAGCCCGAAAACGCGCCGTTTATGTATCTAAACACTGACGAAAACACCGCGAGTATGTAGTTCGAAATATCCCGCAGCGCCTCCTCGATAAATTCGCCCGCTTGGGCAAACTTCATGCCAATCATAAGCCCCCATTTTTGCCGCCCGATTGCGGAGGCAATATCGGCGAGAAACCCTCCGAATCCGACTATGATTCGGTTTTGCCATTTGTCGATTTCGTCTCCCGCGCGGGCGAGAGCGGCAAGCGTTTCTTCGTCCATAACGTTGCCCGCTTCTATTGCCGACTGCGTTATGCTTTCCATTCCCCGAGTCGCCACTTTGTCCAAAACCTCCAAAAGCTGCGGGGCTGTCTTTTGCCCCAATATCGTCGAAATGTCGTTCAACGCGGTGAGCGATTCGCCCGAATTCTTAAAGGCAACGCCGAGCATTTCAAAACGCTTTTCGGGAGACTGATTGGCGAAATTCTTCAAGTCTATGCCGAGGCGGTTTAGCGCGTCGCGGTAGGTGTCGTTGCCGTCGCAGGCGTCAATCGTGCGCTGGTTGAGTGTTTGCAGAGTCTGGACGAGCTTCGACTCTTCAACGCCCGCAAGCTTTGCGGCGTAGGCAAGCGATTGAAATTCGCTTTTGCCCATTCGCAGCTGGTTTGCCATATCCTCAATGTGCCCGCCGAATTCGATTGTCTTTTGCGTGAGCGCGGAAAGCCCCGCAATGCCAGCCGACACTCCCAACGCTCCGAGAATCTGCGACCCGATTCCCGAAAACATACCGCCGACGGACTTTTTGAAATTCCCCGCCGCCATTCGGCACTGCGCCAGCCCCGTCTTGAACCCCGCAGAATTTAGCCCGATTTTTGCAAGAATGCTACTTGTTGCCATTTTTAATTTCCTCGATTATGCGCTTTTCTGTGTCCGACTGAATTTGCGCCACACCCTCCTGTTCGGCAAACACGGCGCAATACCAGAGAAGCTCTCCAAGCGGCATATTCCAAAGCTCGTCAAGCCTTAGCGATGTTTTTGAAAGAAGCAACATCGCCCGCGAGAGTATCCAAGGCGCGTTGAGCGTGGTTTCGGAATCGCTTTTATCCCAGAGTTCGGGGACGGCAACAAAGTCCGTCAGATACGAAAGAAACGCCGTTAATCCGCGTCTGTAAGAATGGAATTTCATTCCAAAATGTGGGCGTTTCAGGCTTTTTAGAATATCGTCCGCCGAGCAAATAATAACGGCTACCTCCAAATCTCGGCTGGAAATTTCCGCTTCCTCGCCGTTTATAAGGCGCATTATCGGCGAATCCAAGGCCTCCAAATAGAGACAATGCTTCAAGCAAAAAGGCTTCAGGCGTTTGCCCAAAGCCGTGTGAGCGCAATTTATAAAGGCTTCGTAGAAGTCTTCCATTACCCGATTTCCTCCATTGGAACTTCGGGGTAGTATGTGCCCTCCAAATCCCACTTTTCAACGTCCTTGCGGGCGCGGGATTTCTTGACAGACTTTACGATGAATTCGAAGCTGTCGCCGATTTTAAACGAATCTCCTGGAAGAGGCGCGGTTGTGCCTACAAACGGAATTACGCTTGCCGTGCGTTTGTATCGAATCCCGAAGCCCGAAAAGTGCGCAACTACGTTGTTGTTTTCGTCTTCAACTTCAAGCTCTTCGCCCTCGATAGTCTCTTCGGTGGCGTCGACAATATAGCCGTCAAGTTTTTCAACACCGAACGAAATCGGCTGTTTTGTCCCTCTTAGTTTGTATGGATTACTCATACAAAAGGGAAACAGTGTCAAAATTTTTCTGTTACAAAAACTGAACTACGGCTTTGAATGTCATTACACAGCCGAGGTTGTTGTCGTCTCTGGCGTCCGTTTCGCTTTCGTAGTAGAGGGCGTTTATTAGGATATTGTCTTCTGCATAGGAAAAATTCTCGAAATCCGCCATTACGGCGCGAATGCGTTTGAAGAGTTCGGGATATTCGATGTCGTGAGCGGAATCTGCTATGGCAATGTTTACATCGGCTTCAAACATTCCGTCGGAGGATTGCAAATTGCCGAACGGGCGGAGTTCGCCGACATCGAGGCTGATATACGGAATGTGTCTGTCGTTCGTGGAATGTCCGCAAACAAGCATAGTTTTAAATTCCGCAGGAAGCGAAGCTTTCAGCTTTGAATAGAGTATGCTTTCGAGTTTTTCGCGCATTAGAAAATCCTTCCTGATTTATCCATCAGGCGTTTGATATTGTTTTGCATAGCCTTTGTTTGGGCGATGAACGCGCGGCGTAAAATTCTTGCGGGCGTGCCTCCTTGCGGGAATGTAGAAACCTTGTTGATTAGAGTAAAGAACGGATTGTCTCCCTTATTGCCGTCGATAAATCCGCCGTATTTTGTGCCGTGGCGAGCGACGAAATTCGGGGCTTTGCCTCCCAATTTTGCAAGAGCCGCAAGCCAGCCCGACTTTGCAACACCCACTTGCAGTTGAACCTTTTTGACGTATTTTTTAAGCTCGCCTTTGCCAGCTACGGCGTAGGAAGTATGCCAATTCTTCGGGACTCTTCCGCTTCTACTGATTGCCGCTTTGTGGATATTGCGGACTGGCTTTGAGAAAATACGCTTATATTTAAAGACGGGCATTTGAAGCTTATTCGGGTTGTTTTCGAGAGCCTTTTTTACGCCCTCGAAGTTTCCCGCGCGCCACATTTTATCCAAGGACTTATCGTGCCACTTTGTATTGCTTAGGTCTGCAAAAACCTTGCCGATGTCCCGAGCAACGTTGCGCTTGCCCACTGCCGCAGTCTTCGGCGGCGTAAATTTTACAAGCTTTTCACCGACAATGCGCGACTGTTGCCGAATTACGAATTGCCAATCCTTACGGCAGACGACTTTATATTTTGCGAGGGCGTCTTCAAAGTCTTTTGTGATGATTTCAAATTTCACGCTCATTTATCGATTGGTTTTAGGGTTATTTCAACTTGTCCGCGCTTTACGCGAACAGACACCCAATGTATGCGGAATTGTCTTCCGTTATATTCTACAACTTCGCCTATGTGGGGATATTCGCCGTCAAGTTCCGATTCCAAGAACTTCATATTAAAAGTGGAATCGGGAACAAACCCGCCAGTCTCCAATTCGACCGCCTCTTGCCCCTCGGCTATTATCGCATTCATAACGCGCCCGCGCCAAATGACAGGCTGCGAAAAAGAGGAAAAGATTTCCACCAACGCCGATTTAATTTCACTAAAAAAGCCCATACGAATATGGGCTTTGTCAAAATCATATTAAATCTCTTAATAATAGAGGGGTCATTATAGCGTGTCCTATTGAATTACTTCCTTGTATATGCATAGCAATCGGATATAAATGGAACATGTCTTGCGGATCTTGGCACATTAAAACTCCGCCACTCATGCCATCCAACCTATCGTTGTATGAAACATCTGGCAGATCCAAGTCATATTCTAAATAAAGAGGACTTAATTTACTATAATGAATATTTCTAACAGGAATAAGTTGTTGGTTTATTTTAAACCGTTTATTTTCGTCATCAATATTATCAATGCACGGATACCCGTATATAAA
>JAJXPD010000188.1 GCA_021641325.1 Opitutales bacterium | reverse complement strand
CTACAAAAAAGCGGTTTTTCAACAATAATCTTGCAAAAACCGACAAAACACGAAAAGAATTGGCTTCTACAACAACACACATACATAAGGAAATGGCTAATATAAATCTCAAAAAACTCGCGCTCGTCGCCCTCGCGGCGGTTTCGGCAACAACGCTCTTCGGGGAGGTAAAGGAAAGGTTTTTCGCATACCGCTCGTTCTTTGCGGAATTCGAGGCAATGAAGAATTTTGGCGGAGTCGGCGTGAACACAATAACAATCATGCCCTCCAACACGACAAACTCGCTCGGAGAGCCGTACTGCCAATACCCCGTATTCTGGCGCGGCGACGGACAGTACGACTGGAAGGCGTTCGACAAACAGTTCGAAGACGTCATTGCCGCAAACCCGAACGCGAAAATAATCTGCATTGTAGACCTCAACTCCGCGCCGTGGCTTATGCGCACAATGTCGTTCGGACACACGTTCGACTCGGATAGCTTCTCGATGCTTTCGAACTCGCTCGTCTGCCGCCAGTGGAAAAAGGCGACGGAACGCTATCTGAAAGACTACCTCGACCGCGCCGAAAAGAAATTCGGCGACAAAATCTGCGCATACATGCTCGCCTGCGGACACACCGACGAATGGCTCGACTACACTCTCGGCGTGTCAAGCCCCTGCAAAATTGCCGCATGGCACGCGTGGCTAAAAAAGAACAAAAAGCCCGACGCCGACATTCCCCCGCTCTCGAAAATTTTTGCACCCACTTTCGGCGAACTCCACGAGCCGAATTCGGCGGCGGTCGAATACGCGAAATTCGCAAACGAGGCGGTCGCGGAGGCGATGTCGGACTTCGCGAAAATCGCGCGGCAAAAAATTTCAAAAGACAAGCAGATTGGCTCGTTCTTCGGCTATGTGCACAGAAACGCGCTCGACGGGCACATGGCGTACGAAAAAGTCTTTGCCGACCCCAACTTCGACTTTTTCGTCTCCCCGGGGAACTACACCCTCCGCGCCATGGGAGAAGCGAGCGGCTTCATGACGCCCAACGCCACGCGCACGCGTCTCGGCAAGGGCTGGCTACACGAAATCGACCACCGCACGCACACCTTCAACCACCAGCTTTCGGAATACGTTCGCATCAAAAACGTCGCCAACTGGAAAGACCAGAGCGAGGACGACGCCGGACTGAAAAGGGAGTTCGCGCTCGCCACCGTAAACCACACGTCGCTTTGGTGCTTCGACATGTGGGGCAAGGTATTCTCGACGCCCGAAACGCTCGAAACGGTCAGAAAGGGACGCGAAATTTGGGGCAAATTCGCCTCGGATACGTCGCCTACGGAGGCGGAAATCGCGGTCGTATTCGATACGCAAAGCTCGATTCTTCTCGCGCAAAAGTGGAAGAACGCGAAATACCGCACGAAGCTGCAAAACGACATCTCGAAAATCGGCGCGCCCGTCGAGACGTTCTCGTTCTCGGACATCGGGAAAATCGACCTCTCGAAATACAGACTTGTGATATTCCCGCACATGTTTGAAATCACGCCCGAACGCCGCGAACTGCTCGAAAAATTCATACTGCGCGACGGCCGCACGGTCGTAAGCTCCTACGCGCCCGCAATCAGCGACGGCAAAAATCTCGCCCCCGAACGCGTCGAAAAATTCTGCGGCTTCAAATTCGGAGCAAAGGGCGTAAACAAAAAGGACATGGGCGGCTGGACAAGCGTCTATATCGCCGACCCCGACGACTCCTCAACCGAAACGATGAGGGAAATCGCAAAGAACGCGGGAGTCCACTTCTATTCCGACGAAAACGTCCCCGTGTACGCAAACCAAAAACTGCTCTGCGTGCACGTCGCAAAAGGCGGCAAAAAAACGGTGTCGCTGAAAGGCAAATGCAAAAAGGCTACGGAACTCTTCACGGGGAAAGTCGTGGCGGAAAATGCCGACAGCTTCGAATATGAATTCAAGTCGCCCGACACCGCGCTGTTCGAAATAGAGCGGTAGAATGCCGACAAACGCCGAGCCCTCCCCGCAGAATCGCGCGGGGCGCGGCAATCGGCGCGGAACAAAACCGACGCCCTTGCGGAAAATGCCGCGGGGCGTCGGTTTTTTCTTTTGTCGGACGCAAAAACGGCTAAAACATTTTGCCGTGAATTTATTGGGAATAGACTACGGACACAAAAGAATCGGACTGGCGTACGCCGACACAACGCTGGGAGTCGCAGTGCCGATACCCGCGGCGGTCCAGCCGACCCTCGAAGCAAGGCTCTCGCAGATTGCCGACGAAATCAAAATGCGCCGCATTCACAAAATCGTCGTCGGATACCCCTACAACATGGACGGCAGCGTGGGCGACAAAGCGCGAGAGGTCGACGGCTTCATCGCCGAAATCGAAAAACGCTTCGGGCTTCCCGTTGACAGAACCGACGAACGCCTAAGCTCGTATCAGGCCGAGCAGGACTTTTTCGCGATGTCGTCGAAGACGAAAAAATCGGTCGCCGCGCGGCAAAAGCACAGGCGCAGCGGCGACATAGACTCCCGCGCGTGCTCGCTCTTCCTTCAAGAATACCTCGAAACCTCCGCAAAATGAAAACGCCCCTGCCCGCCCCCGACGCCGACATTCCCGAATCGCGCTTCAAATGCGTCTGCGCGTACGACGGCACCGACTTTTGCGGCTGGCAGTCGCAGCCAAACGGCATGTCGGTTCAGGATTTCATCGAAAGGCGGCTCGAACAGATTTTCAAGCGCAAGACGCGAATCCACGGCAGCGGACGCACGGACTCCGGCGTGCACGCCGACGCCCAAACCTTCCACTTCGACGCAAAATGGCGGCACGGCGACGCCGCATTGCTTGCCGCCCTAAAATGCGGCTACCCCGATTCGCTCCAAATCCTGTCGGTAGAAAAGGTCGGCAAAGACTTCCACGCCCGCTACTCGGCGAAGGGCAAACGATATGTATATAAAATCTGCGAGGGCGACGCCGACCCGAAATCGACCCGCTACGAGTGGTCGCTCGGACTCCGCAGGCTCGACCTCGACGCCGTAAACCGCGCCGCGCAAATCCTGCTCGGCACGCACGACTTCACCGCATTCAGCGCAAGCCGCGGAACAGACGCAAAGGAAAACCCCGTCAAAACGATTTTCGAACTCCGCGCAAAACGCCGCGGACACACAATAACGTTCTCGACGCGCGGAAGCGGCTACATGTATAAAATGGTGCGCATGCTCGTGGGCGCGCTTGTGGAAGCGGGCTTGGGAAAACTCACGGCGGAGGAAATCGCCGAAACGCTCGAATCGAAAACGCGCGGGCACCGAAAATTTCAGGCAGCCCCCGCAAAGGGACTGACCCTCAATAAAGTCTACTACCGCAAAATCAAATAGCGGACATTCGCGCACCCGCGCAAAAACGCGCCCGACAGCGACACCCCACACCCCGATACAAGCGGTGAATAATTCCAAAAACCGAAAAACAAAAAAACGACCGTCGAAACGGTCGTTTTCTTAAAAAAAAGACTGGCGCGCCTGGAGGGAGTCGAACCCCCAACCTTCTGATCCGTAGTCAGACGCTCTATCCAATTGAGCTACAGGCGCAGGTCTTTAATAAGGTCATACACGATGTACTTTTCGGGTTTGATTGCAAGTATTTTTTTTCAAAATTTTGCATTTTTTTAACGCGCAAAACCCGACTCGCCCGCCGTTTTTTTGCAATACAATGAAATCTAAACTCTTCCCGAATCGGCGGGATTTGTTTATTTTCGTATTGTCGCGCAAAAATAGCGGCGAGCGCACCACGCGACGCGCAAAATTTTTGCTC
>JAJXPD010000025.1 GCA_021641325.1 Opitutales bacterium | reverse complement strand
CCGCAAAGGCTGCGCGGGCGGCAAACCTCGCGCGGGCGGAGCTTGAAAAGCCCGACAAATCGGAAAAACGCGCCGAAAGACTCGCGCGGCTGACAGCCCTCAAAGCGGAGGCGGCGAACGCGCTCGATGCGGAGGCGGCTAAGAGGCTCTCCTCCGAAATTTCAAGGCTCCGCGCGGCGGCAGCGCTCGCAAAACTCGCCCTCGCGGCGGCTGTTTGCGCGGGAATAGCGGCAGTCGGCGCGGGCGCGTATTTCGCGTGGAGCTACGAAACCGCGCGGCAAAACGAAATCGCCGCCGAAAACGAAATCGCGGAAATGGAGAATCTGCGCGAGCCGTCGCACCTGCCGAAAAAAATCGCGGAGTTCGAAAGAAAATACCCTTCGAAAAAATACGCCGAAAGGCTCGCGGCATTGGCGGACTCCGCGAAAATCGCGGCAAACAGACTCGCGCGGGTAAAGGAGGCCGTGCGATCGCTCGAAAAGTTCGACCCAAAAACCGCAAAGCCCGCCGACTTCGAAAAGGCGAAAAATCTGGTCGAGGAACTGCGCCTCGAAGCGGCGTCGCTCTCGCCCGTCGAGCAGTCGGTATACCGCGGAATAATCGACTCCTCGGGCAAAAGGATTTCAGCCGCAGCCGAGGAACGCAGGGCGAAAAACGCCGCCGACCTCAGGAAATACCTTGCCCAATACGAAGCCGTCGCCGAAGAGTACGAAAACTTCGCGCGGGCAAAGGCGGACATCGACCGCGACGCCGACGCCGTGCTGGAAAAGCTCCGCCCGCTCGTGGGCGAAGTGTCGGCAACGTTCAGACCGCACAGACTCGATTCCGAAAAATTCGACGAAATTTCGGTGAGGGTAGCCGACGCGAAAAACGCCTACGCGAAGTTCGACAAGCTCCGCTCCGCCCTGCTTACGTCGCAGAGCGCGGCGGAATACGCGGCGTCGCTCGAAAGCCTTGCGGAATCGGGCGCGGCGCCCGCGGAATTTTCGCGCAAGCTCTCGAAAATCGCGGAGGTAAAGGACGCCATTCTGCGCGGGCAAACGGCGGAATTCGGAACGCCCGAAGCCGCCGCGCGGCTCGACTCGGCGGGAATCGCCGCAAAGGCGTCCCTGCCCGAAAACGAAATGCTCACAAACCTCTACAAATACTCGCGCGAGGGCAGGCTCGACGTGTACACGCTCGGGAAAATCTCGGAGAAAACCTCGAAGTGGCGCGGCGGCTCTGAGGTCGTGCAGGAGGTGCGAGAAGTGGGCGCGGGCGGGAAAATACTGACAGCCCCCTACCGCAAGCACTTCATCGACGGGCGCGCCCCGCGCGGCGTTCTGCTTGTAGGCGGCGCGAAAACGGCGGAGTCAATGCTCGCCGAAAAGGCGGCGCAAACGGCGTCAAAGCAGTCGCTGCTATCCGCGCTCTCGCTTGTGGGCAACGCGCGGACTAACCCTATTTTCCGCGCCTATCTGGAAAAGCTGATTTTCGCAAAGCTCGCGGAAAACCCCGTGGAAACGCTGCTTGAATACTCGCCGAAAGCCAGGACGCGAATGGCGGCATTGGAACGCTACGCAAAGCCGCTCGAAGCGCATTCGTGGATTTTCGAGTCGAACTCGAAAACGCGGCTCGTGGGAAGCGAGCTCTACGGCTCGCCCGCGCCCGACTATTTCGACGACGCGCGGACGCATGTCAACGCGCTGAAAATCGCGCTCGAAAACCCGCTCGAACTCGTCGGCGTGTGCGACGAAAACGGGAAGCCCTCGATATTCAGAGAGGCGGCGGGCGCGGTGTGGTCGGTGGACGCAAAGACTGGGAAATTCGGGAAGCTCGGCAGGGGAAAGCCCGCGCCGCTTGCGCCGATTTTCCGCGAGCGCAAATCGGCGGCGGAAATCATGCGAGAAGCCTCGCAAAAAGGCGCGGGCGAAAACAACGGCTAATTCCGAATGAAAAAATTTTTTCTCAGTTGGAAGGGAGCAGAAAGCGGCCCGTACTCGGCGGAGGAAATCGCCGACATGCTCGAACGCGGAAAAATCGGGCTTCTGCATCTTGTACGGACGGAATCCACACAGTGGCGGCCGCTGAAAGACGCGAACCTGCAAACCGATTTCGACGCCCCGCAAAGCGCGTCGAAAACCGACATTCTTGCGCCGATAGTCTACGCGGCGGCGGGGCTTGCGTTCCTGTCGCCGTGGGTGCTTGCGGCGTCGGGCGCGATGTCGGTGTTCTTGTGGATTTCGGGCGACAGGAAATCGGCTGCGTTTTCGTTCGCTCTGGCGGCGTTGATTGCGTGCGCGGGACTGGCGTTTTTCGGCATCGTATACCCTGCGGTGGCGGAGTGATTTTTCCGCGTAAAAAGGTTGCGAAATCCGCGCCGCTGTGGTTTCGTTATATATGTGGACGATAATAAGAAAATCCTGTTCGTAGTGAACAAAACGAAAACTTCGGCGGAGGAAATCGCCGAAAAGCTTTCGAAACTCGCACTCGCAAACGGAATGTCGTGCGAAATCTGCGCCGACTTCCCCGTGCCCGAAAGCGCGTTCAAAGACAAGGACATCTGCTGCGTCATCGGCGGCGACGGCACAATACTCTCGTGCGTGCCCGCAATCGCAAAGTACGACCTCCCCGTCTTCGGCATAAACCTCGGCAAGCTCGGATTTTTGGCGACGTACACCGACGAAATTTCCGAGGCGGAATTCCTTTCGCTCGTGCGCGGGGAACGCCGCGTGCTCGAACGCGCATTGCTCGAAGTAGTCTACAACGGCAGAAGATACCTTGCGCTCAACGACCTCGTTTTCAAGGACGTGAGGCTCGACGGAATCTCGAAGTTCGCGATTTTCGCAGACAAGGAGTTCATCGCAACCTATGCGGGCGACGGTCTGATTTTTTCGACGCCCACGGGTTCGACCGCATACAACCTTTCGGCGGGCGGCCCGATTATCCACCCCAAGGGAAGGGTTTTCGCGATGACGCCCATCTGCCCCCACACGCTCTCGAACAGAAGCCTCATCTACGACTACGGCGCGCAGATAAAAATCGAATGCGTAAGCGGCGAAAGCGCGCTAATCGCCGACGGCAAAAAAGTGGCGACCCTCACGCAGGGCTCGTCGGTGGAAATCAGCATGCCGTCGAACACGATACGCTTCGTGCGCCTGCGCGGGCACTCGCATTTCGCGATTTTAAGAAGCAAGCTCGGCTGGGCGGAAGACCCCCGAAAGTACGAAAGATGAACAGGGACGCAACCGACACTGCTAAACGCAAACGCACGGCGATACGCCTTGCGTTTGCGGCGGCGTTCGCGCTCGAAGCCGCATGGCTTTTCTTTGCGGACTTCGGGTCGGACATTCCGTGCTTTGCGTCGCAAATCTCGGCGGGAATAGACGCGCTAATCGCCGCCGCGCTCGCGGCGGGCTTCCGCCCGTCGAACTTCGCGGTGTTCAAAACGTTCGCGTTCGCGGGATTTTTCGCGTACGCGTGGTACTCGCTGGGAACTTCGCCCGAATGCGCGGCGGCGGCGGCAGTCTCGGCGGCATTGGGGTTTGCGGTCTACACAATTTTATAAAGGAGAGACAAAATGGAATCGGCGCAAAAGAAAGTCGGAATCTTCGAAAAAATCAAACGCTACGCCACGAAAACGATATGGGAAAAGGACATATCGGCAATGGGAGTCAAGGGGAAGGCGGTCGCGTTTCTGCGCGTGCTTATCTCGACGGTCGGCGGAATTTTCGGAAAGCGCGTGCTCGTGCAGGCGTCGTCGCTTTCGTACGCGACGCTGCTTGCAATAGGCCCGATGCTCGCGATAGTGATTATGTTCGCGGGAATGTTTTTCAGGGAAAACAAAAACGCCGTCTACGAAAAAATCATGGACGCCGCGACATTCGTAATGCCCGCGTTCAACCAAATACAGCAAAACGCCGACGGACAAAGCTCCGGAATCAATCCCGAAATAATCGGCTTTATCGACAACATCTCGAAGGCGGGCGCAAAGGCGGGGGCAATCGGCATGCTCGCAATGCTCGCAACCTGCCTGCTGCTTTGCGTCAACGCCGAAAACGCGTTCAACTTCATCTGGGGAATAAAAAAGGGGCGCAAGTGGATTAACAGAATCGTGTTCTACTTCTCCATGATTTTCTTCGGGTCGGTGGGAATGATTTTCGGAATGACATTCTTCACGACGTCGCAAATGCCGAAATTTCTGGGCGACCTCCCCTTCGTGGCGCAATACCTCACGGGATACGCGTCGTGGATTACATACATTCTGGGGCTTGGAATCATCACCTGCGTGCTGGCGGCGTTCTACAAATTCATTCCGCCGACGCGCGTGAAATGGAAGCCCGCGTTCGTGGGAGCAATCGTGATAATGTGCCTGCTTGTGCTCAACAACAAAGGCTCGTTCCTCTACATAAGCTACATCGCAAAACAGCAGAGCTTCTACGGATATTTGGCGATTGTCGCCGTGGCGATGTTCAGCCTCTACATTTTCTGGACGATGATTCTCGTCGGCTGCCTGATTACATACTCGGTGCAGTACGTCGATTTCCTCTCCGACGACGACGCATGGAACAAAATGGGAGACAGGGCGAAAAAAATCTGCGCGCTTGCGGCGTTCGTGGAAATAGAGAGGTCGTTCTACGCGGGCGCGGCGCACTCGCCGACGATAGAGACGCTGCTGGGCGCGCTTAAAATGCCGAAGTCGGCGGTGATTGCAAGCGTAGACTGGCTCGCGGAAAAAGAGCTGGTCTGCGAGGCGGGCGAAGTCAACGACTCCGACAACATCTACTTCAAACCGGCCGTAGACCCCGAACATATCACCGTCGCGCAGTTCTTCGCAAAGCTCGGCAAAAACGACGGCGACGACGACATCATAGCCCACATCTGCGCGAGAGAAAACCCCGTGTGCTCGGTGCTGAAATCCTACGAGGGCTTCTCGGCGGGCGACGGCTCGAAAAACCTCAAACAAATAATTTTGTAATGGACATCTTCCAATTCAGAAACGAATACCTCAAAGGCGGGCTGGAACGCTCCGACCTCGACGACAACCCGTTCAAACAGTTCGAAAAGTGGTTCAACCACGCCGTCGAGTGCAAGGTCAAAGAGCCTAACGCAATGGCGGTCTCGACCGTGGACGAAAACGGCGCGCCGACTTCGCGCGTGGTTCTGCTGAAATCGTGGGACGAAAAGGGATTCGTATTCTACACCAACTACCACAGCAAAAAGGCGGCGGACTTGGAGAAAAACCCCCGCGTCTGCGCCCTCTTCGTCTGGCTCGACCTCGAACGCCAGCTGAGAATCAACGGACGCGCGGAGAAAGTCTCCACGGCGGAATCGCTGCGCTACTTCCTGTCGCGCCCGTTCGGGAGCAGACTGGGCGCGTGGGTGTCGCACCAGAGCAGCATAATAACGTCGCGCTCGCTGCTCGAAATGCAGTTCGACAAAATGAAGCGCAAATTCGCAGACGGGAAAATTCCCCTGCCCGACTTCTGGGGCGGATTCAGAATCGTCCCCGAATATTTCGAGTTTTGGCAGGGGCGCGAAAACCGCCTGCACGACAGGTTCGCCTACCAAAAGAACGGCGAAAACTGGGATATCTCGCGCCTCGCGCCGTAGCCGCGCCGCAAAAAATATTCCCGCAGACGCCATAATATTGCTTGTAAAAAAGGCGCGGGCACTCTATCATATGCGGGTTTTTTTATAAAAGTCATTTCCCCAAAAAAAGGAACACATATGAAACGGTTTGAAAACAAGGTAGTGCTCGTAACGGGCGCAAGCAAAAACACGGGAGTGGGAATTGCCGCACTCTTCATCAGGGAGGGCGCAAAAGTCTGCATCTGCGGCTCGTCGGAAAAGAGCACCGCGCACGGCGGACAGCTTCTCAGAGACATGGGCTACGACGGCTTCGTCGAAATCCCCTGCGATATTTCCGACCTCAAACAGGTAGAGCACATGTTCGCCGTTATCCGCGAAAAATTCGGCAGGCTCGATATCCTCGTAAACAACGCCTGCAACCAGGGCATCGGCGCGCCGTTCGAGGAAATGGAGCCCGACTTCTTCCTGACGGTCATCAAGACAAACATGCTGGGCACCTTCCAAGTGTCGCAACAGGCGGTCAAGATTATGATGCAGCAGGAAAGCAGGGGCGTAATCGTAAACCTCGGCTCGAACGTCTCGATGAGGGCAATCCGCAACCGCACGGCGTACGTTGCAAGCAAGGGCGGAGTGGACGCGCTCACGCGCTCGATGGCGGTAGACCTCGGCCCGAAGGGAATCCGCGTAAACGAAGTCGCCCCCGGCTACATCTACACCGACCGCTGGGACAAGCTCGACGAAAGCGTAATGAAACGCCGCCGCCTCAACACGCCCATCGGCAAAGAGGCTACTGCCGACGACATCGCGCAGGCTGTCGCTTTTCTCGCCTCCGACGCCTCGAAGAACATCGCGGGCGAAAGACTCGTGGTTGACGCGGGTTGCAGCGCGCAGCACATGCCAATCGACGTCGACTGCTAACTTTTGCAAAAACCGGAACGGCACGGAATCTTCCCGCGCCGTTTTTTAGTTTTCGGGAAACGCCGTAAAAGAACAGACAGAAACAGAAAATAGGAGAAGCCATGAAAAACAAGTTGCCGATATTTTTGACTGCCGCCGCGCTTTTGTGCGGCTGCGCATCGGCAGAAAAGACGCCCGAAATCAGGAAGCCCGTGCTTGCGGCGGACATTCTCGACCCCGACGAATACGTTTTGGACGAAAGGTTCAGCGACGAATTCGAGTCGGACAAGCTCGACTCCGAAAAATGGTTCGATTTCTACCCGACGTGGACGGGGCGCGAAGGGGTCTTCCACTTCTCGCGCAACAACGTATCCGTCGAAGACGGCAAGCTTGCGCTTACGGCGAAAATTCCCGACGAGTCGGAAGTGCCGCCCGAAATGAAAGCGGAGGGCAAACAGGGCTACTCGACGGCGGAGGTGCGAAGCAAAACGCGCGTGCTCTACGGCTACTTCGAGCTGAAATTCAAGACGATGAACGCGACAGTCTGCAACGCGTTCTGGCTCAACGACCCCGTTGACCCGCCGAAAAAATACAAACCCGGGGACAAGACTGAGGAAATCGACATTTTCGAAATCTTCGGAAAAAACACCGACCCGAAATATAAAGTGGCGGGACACTACTTCATGACGACGCACGTCGCCGACACGCCCTATGTGGAGTCGAAAGTGTGGCTCGGCAGAAAGGTTAGCGGCGAAAAGCCCGTCGTGCCCGAAAAATTCGCCGAGGGCTACAACGTTGCGGGGCTTCTTTGGACGCCCGAAAAACTCGTCTGGACGCTCAACGGCAGGGTAATGCGCGAGATTAAAAACGAAGACTTCCACCGCCCCCTCTATTTGAACATGGACTGCGAAATCATGAAGTACTGGGGAGGGCTTCCCTCGCCCGACGACCTCCCCGCAAAATTCAAAATAGAGTACGTCCGCGTCTGGCGGAAAAAGCCCGATTCTAAAAAATAGGCTCGCATTTTCGCGAAAAATCGGGAGACTTTAAATTTCACAATCGCGCTCGGATGGCGAAATAGGTAGACGCATCGGCTTTAGGCGCCGGTGTCCGAAAGGACGTAGGAGTTCGAGTCTCCTTCCGAGCATTTTCCGTTTTTTGCGCGACACTTTTCCGTCGGGATACTGTCGAATTGTTTGTGGGAAAATTAAGAAAAATACTCGCCCTGATTTTTGCGTCGCTGAGCGCGTTCTTCGCGGTTGTCGCGCTCAAAAATTCAGGGAGAGAGAGCGGCAGGCAGTGCTGCGAACCGCTCTGCGCCTACGAATGGGGCGCGGATGCGGAGGCTGTGGCGCGGCGGGCGGGCAGGCTCGTGTTTTTGAGGTCGGAGAACGCGCCAAAACCACAGAGCGAAACCGCCGATTTGCTGAAAGAACGCTACGTCTGCGCCGAAATTTCGCGCGACAAATTCCCAGCCGACTTCGCAATTTTGGACAACCTTCTCCAATCGGCGACAAACCGCAAACTTTCGTTCGAAGCGGGAATTTTCTCGCCGAACCTCGCGCCGATTTACATTTCGGCGAAAGCGTCCACAGCCGACGGCAGGCTGTCGCCGAACTTCGAAAACGCGCTCTCTGCGGCGGCGGCGAAATTCGAAAACAACCCAGAACGCCTGAAATCGGGCGCAAGGGCGGCGGCGCGGATTGCCGACGCACCGAGCGACTTCGCCCTGCCGCGCGACGTTGTGGGCGTGCGCGGCTCGCTCGGCTTCATCGACACCGAAAGCGCAAGGCTTTTCATATTCTTCAACAACCCGCGCACGCTCGGCGCGGACGCGGCGGTAATTTCGGAAAACGCGCGGCTTGCGTCGAGAATCTGCGGCGCGGATTTCAGACAGCTCGGCGCGAGGGCGGCGTCGGTCGCGGCGGTCGAAATGCTGTGTACGCGCCTCGCCTCGAAGAACGCCGACATGTGCTCGAAGCTCCTGTTCCTGCGGGCGTTGGGAGAGTCGGAACTTGCCGCAAAAAACGGAAAGCTCGGCGCGTTTTTCGTCCACTGCGCAAAGGGAATGCCCGCCGCAAAACGCGTACGCGACGCCGCGCTTTCCGTGCCCGTGCTGCTGCGCGCCTACGAGCTTTCGGACAAAAGCGAATTTCTGAAACGCGCCGAAGACACCGCCGCAAAGCTCACCGCCGCCCTGCCGCCGCGCGGGCTAATGCCCGCGGTCTTCGGCGAAAAGTCGGAGGCGTCGGCGCTGGAATACGTGCTGTGCGCGCGCGCGTTTTTCGAGATGTCCAAGCTCGACAAGAAGTGGGACGGCGCAATGCGCTCCGCCCTCGACGGGCTTGACAGGCACTTCATGACCGACCTCGGCGTGTGGTCGGTAAACGCGAAAAATTCGGCGTTCGCAAAGATGTCGCGTACCATTTTCACGCGCGACGCAAGCCTGCCGTCGTATGTGGGAGAGGCGGCGCAGCTCCTCGCCGAGACGGGCGACACAGAGTCTCCCGCGGCGCGCAAGCTTCAAAAGCTCGCGCTTTCGGCGGCGGCGTCCGCGCCGCTTACAAGCAACCAGTGGGCTTCGCTGAAACTCTCGCTCCTGCCGTCGTTCGACGCGCGGAAGCGGAATTTTGCGGCGGCGCAATAGCTCAGGAAAGCATTTTCACCCTGCGCTCGTTGCGCGGAATGGAAACCGAAACGACAGTCCCCACGCCGACCTTGCTCGAAATGTCGATGTGCCCGCCGTGGGCGCGGACGATTGAATTTATAATCATCATGCCCAAGCCGTGCCCGTTCGGCTTTGTCGTGAAATAGGGCTGGAAGATTTTGGAAAGCTCGTCTCCGCTCATGCCGCAGCCGCTGTCGGCGAACGAAATTTTCACGAAATCGTCGTCGCTCGAAGCGTCAATGCGCACAGAGCCGCCCTGCTCCATCGACTCCATCGCGTTTTTGAGAATGTTGAAGTAGAGCTGCTTCAGCAGGTTTTCGTCGGCGCAGACGGCAGGCAGGGCGTTTTCGGAATTTATATCGACGGAAACGCCGCGGTTGACGAATTCCTCGTTCAAAATTTTCAGCGTTTCGGCGAGCGGCTTGATTGGGTCGCATTCCGCCATATTCGGGCGCATCGGGCGGAGGGCTTTGAGGAAGTTTTCTATGATTCCGTCGAGCCGCGCAACTTCCGAAGCGCAGATTTCGACAGATTCGGAAATGTTGCCGAGAGCATCGGGCGCGATTTTGTCGGAGAGCTTTGCGAGCCTGCGCTTTATCAGCTGCAAGTGGATATTTATCGAGTTTAGCGGGTTGCCAAGCTCGTGCGCGACGCCCGACGCCAAATGCAGAACCGAGGCTATTTTTTCGCTTTCAATGCGCTCCTCAGTCGAGCGTCTGTCCTGTGTGATGTCGTTTAGAATCAGCGCGTAGGTGTCGAACTCTCCGCCGAAATTGAAGGGAATAATCTGGGCGTTGAGCACGCGCGATTCGGGATACGAAATTTCGAATTCGCGCAGAACGGTTTTGTCGCCCCGCGCGACCTCCTCGACGGACTCCTCCATTCCTGGGAGGAGCTTGAAGACCGACGGGCGCGTTTCGCCGAGACCGAGAATGTCCTCCGCAAAGCTGTTGGCAAACTGGATTTCGCCGTTGGCGTCGACAACGATTATCGCCGAGCGGATTGCGTTGAAGACGGTCTCAATCCGCGTGAGGTCCCGCGCAAGGCGCTTGTTCTTGCGGATTAGTTTGCCGAGTGTTTCCTTGTCGGCGGCGTCCATGCTATTTCAGGCGTTGGAGGGGGCTCGAATAGTGGGCGTCGAGAGACTCCATTTTGCCGAACGCAACAACTACGTCCTTTGCGCGGGCAATCGACTTCTTGTCGTACTCAACATAGGAGCTTCGGCGCATGAAGTCCACAAGCTGCAAGCCGCCCGAGAACCTGCCCGTGCGCCCCGTCGGAAGCGTGTGGCTCGGCCCCGCGGTGAAGTCGCCGAGAACGGTCGGGGTGTATTCGCCTACGAGAATCGCGCCCGCCGTCGTGATTTGCGGCACGAGCTTTTCGGGCTGTTCAACCTGCAACTCCATGTGTTCGGGCGCGACGTAGTTCGCCACTTCGACCGCCGCCGCCAGATTCGGCACAAGCGCGACGTAGCAGCCGTCGGCGATTATCTTTTTGAGCTTCTCCGCGCGGGAGAGCGACGCCGACAAAATCTCAATCTGTTTGCGAGCGGCTTCGACAACCTTTTTCGAAGTGCACACAAGGAAAATCTTTTCCTTGCCGCTGCCGTGTTCCGCCTGCGAGAGCAGGTCTGCGGCGATGTAGCGCGGGTTCGCCTTGGCGTCGGCGACAATCAAAACCTCGCTCGGGCCGGGGAGGAGGTCTACGCCGACGTTTCCGAAGAGCTGGCGTTTCGCCTCTATGACATACGCGTTCCCGGGGCCGAAAAGCTTTTCGACGGGAGCGACGCTTTCTGTGCCGACGCCCATCGCCGCTATTGCCTGCGCCCCGCCGATTTTGTAGATTTCACGGACGCCCAAAATGCCGAGCACGCAGAGAATGTGCGGGTTTACCGAGCCGTCCTTGGCGGGCGGCGTGCACACGCAGATTTCCGGGCAGCCCGCGATTTTCGCAAGAGTCGCAGTCATCACGACTGTCGAGACGAGCGGCGCGCTTCCGCCCGGAATATACAGGCCGACGCGGCGAATCGGGTAGAAATTTTCGCCGATTTTCGCGCCCTGCGGATTTCTTGCGCGCCAGTTTTTCGGCTTTGTGTGGAGGTGGTAGGCTTTGACGCTTGCAATTGCCTCGAGCATGGCGCGTTTGTCCGCCGCCGAAACTATTTTCGCCGCCGCCTTCATTTCCTCTTCCGAAACTTTGAGCGACTTCAATTCGACGCCGTCGAATTTTTTTGTGTAGGAGAGAACCGCCCTGTCGCCGTTCGCCCGAACGTCGGCGATTACCGACGCCACGGCGTCCTTTGCCTCCTGCGGGAGGCTTGCCGACTCGCACGCCTTTTTCAACTCTTCGGCGAATGTCGCCGACTTGTATTCCAAAATCTTCATGTCTAAAATATCTTAAAAAATCCCCCCCAAATCAAGAATAATAAAAGACCCGCGCGGAGGAAAGGCGCGGAATGCGCAGTCGGCAAAGGCTCGGCAGCGGAACGCCCCGCGAACGGCGTGAACAAAGGCGCGGCGCGACGAATCAGGCGGAGGCAGTGAGCTTAGAACAGCTCGCCCTGCCCGACGGTTTCTCCGAAGATGTCGGCGAAGCGTTCGCGCCAGTCGTCGATTTTCGACACATAGTAGTCGGCATCGTAGGGCGCGCTTGCGGGGTCGTACGCGGAAATCGGGCGGGCGCGTTTCCAGTCGGGGTCTTTCGGCGAAGCACCGCGCGCCATGTAGTAGAGAACCTTGTCGCCCGCGTCGGGTCTGGGGTTCATCATGAGGGCGGCTTCCAGAGCCGCGCGGCGTCCGCGCCCCGTCTTTGCGATGTCGGCGGAATACTGCGCGGGCGACTTGCCTATATACTCGCCCTTCGCCAAATCTTCGATAGGCGCATTCCCCGAAAGAATCAGGTTTTTTGCGCGTTCTATTTCACGCGGCAATTCGCCGTCGCGCCCGAACAGCTTGTCGGCAATCATAGCCTCCGTAAGCTTGCGCAGGAACGGCTCGGTCGCCCTGTTCCTGAATGCCGAGCCGCGCACGGTGATGTTTCCGTCCCGCAAAAGCGCGTAGTTTTTCGCCTTGTAGCAGAGCATGGCGTCGAATTTTCCGTCGAACTCCAAGTCCACGCCGTCGGGCAGAACGGCGTCGGCGGCTTCAAGAAGTTCGAGAGGCCTGCCGAAATATTTTTCGGAGGAAATGTAGATGCCGTCGGTATCCGCCTCCAAAACGGTGCAACCCGCCGACTTGAAAAAGTCCACAAGCTTTACGAGAAGCCCGCGCCCCGCTGCGGTGATTTCCGCCGCAAGAGAGGAGTCGCCGAATGCGGCGGTCGAAAGGCCGAGGTATCCGTAAAACGAGTTGATGAGGATTTTAAAGCTTTTCTGGCGGGCGTCGTACTCGCGCCGCAGCGATTCGTCGGCGGTTTCGCGGGCGAGCTTTTTGTATTTCAGGCGGTATTCGCGGAGCGAGCGCAGCTCGTCCAAAAACACGCCGAGATAGTCGTTGCGCGGGCATTTGCCAAGCACGAGCATAAGGCTCGGATACAGCGAGGCAACGTCGTAGTGGAGCACGTTTTTGAAAACGCCCGTCTCGAAAGACTCCGACAGCGCGCCCTCTATGTAGCCGCCCGACGACGGCAGTGGAATCGCCGCCCGCGCCGCAAAATACCTTTCCAAAAACACGCTCTCAACCTTCATGCCCGAACCGCGCAGAAGACACTCCTGCAATGTCATCGGGAAGTTCGAAACCTGCGCGACGTATGTGGGCAAAAGCTTTGCGGCAAGACCCGCGGTCTCTCGAAGATCGTCGGAAAGGTAGGCGCGGAAAGTCTTTCTGTCGGTCTTGAACACTTCGCCGATGTCGCCGCCGCGAATGTATGTGCGCGTGGATTTGTCGCTTATGCCGAAGTGTATTGCCGACTCTTTTAGCGTGTACGAAACCATTTCGCGCGCTCCGATGTCGTAGAGCTGGACGAGCGGAAGGGTGTCGACAACAGTCCGCCCCGCGATGTCGCAGCGCGTGTAGGCGAAAGTGCGCTCGGCAATCGTGAGCCTGCTTTTGCGGAACGCGACGCTCCCGCCGAAACGCCCCCAGCCGAGCGGAATTTTCAGCCGCTTGGAACGCTCGGCGATGTAGGGAATGTCGAACTTGAAAATGTTGTGCCCCTCGATTGTGTCGGGGTCGCGGGCGAGAATTTCGGCGCGGAGGGTTTCGAGAAGTTTGCGCTCGGCGTCGTCGGTGAAGTCCTCCAACTCGATGATTTTTTCGCCGCCCCCGCCCGAAATTCCGACGGCGATTATCCTGTCGCCCGCGCGGGACGCCGACGGAAAGCCGCCGCCCTCGCAGACAACTTCGATGTCAAGCTGCATGCGGCGCAGGTCTGAAAAGCGCATTCCAGCAAACATGCGCAGCCCGCGGGCGGTCAGGAACTGGTTTTCCACGCACGAGATTCTGTCGGACGGCAGGGACTTGTCGCGCGACTTGAAATACTTGTCCATGTCGGCGACGGACTCGAAGAACAACAGCGAGTCGAGCGGCGTCGGCGGCACTCCGCCCGCGGGGCGCGAGAGAAGCTCCGCGCTTGCGTAGGCGCATTCCGCGCCCGACGCCGACCACATGAACGGGTCGAACTTCACGCACGCGTTGCGCCGCGCGCCCGATTCGTCGCGCAGGCAGAGGTGGACGTTTGCGCCGTCGCACCAAAGCCCGCAGATTGATTCCCTAATTTCTTCGTCCGCCATGCCGAAAATGCTTGCCGATTCCGCGAATGTTTTCAAACTTATAAATCTTATTTCGACAAAAAATGAAGAAAGCAAACCTCATAATGTTGGGCGCACCGGGCAGCGGCAAAGGAACGCGCGCGGTCGCCATCTGCGAAGTTCTGGGTATTGTGCAGGTCGCAACGGGCGACCTCTTCCGCAATAACCTCAAAAACGGCACTCCCCTCGGCAAGCTCGCAAAATCCTACATGGACAAGGGCGAACTCGTACCCGACGACGTAACTGCGGCGATGGTAAAAGACCGCCTCATGCAGCCCGACACCGAAAAGGGCTTTGTGCTCGACGGCTTCCCGCGCACAATCAAACAGGCGGAAATGCTCGACAAAATGCTAGCGGAAATGGGTCGCGAAATCGCGGCGGTCGTCTACCTCGACGTTCCCGACGAGGAAATCGTGAAGAGAATTTCGGGCAGAATGGTTTGCGAAAAGTGCCAAGCGCCCTACCACAAAGTTTTCACACCCCCGAAAGTCGAAGGCGTCTGCGACAAATGCGGCGGCAAACTCTACACGCGCGACGACGACAAACCCGAAACCGTCAAGAAACGCCTCGACGTGTTCCGCTCCACGACTCTCCCGCTCGTAGACTTCTACTCGAAGAAAGGGCTTATCGTCCCGATTCCGCCCGAACTCTCAAAGGCGGGCGCAATCGCAGACATGACCGACCTCTGCAAGGAACTCGGACTGCTTAAATAACGATGCGCGTTTTTTTCATAGGCGACATCGTAGGCAAACCGGGCAGGAAAATCCTCACCGAAAACCTACCCTCAATCAGGGAGAGGCTCGGCGTGGACTTCGTAATCGCCAACGGCGAAAACTCCGCGGGCGGCAACGGCATAACAAAAAACATGGCGGAAGAGCTGTACCGCGCGGGCATCGACGTGATTACGCTCGGCGACCATATTTGGGACCAACGCTGCTTCGAGGGTGAAATAGCCTCAATCGACAGGCTCTGCCGCCCCGCGAACGTGCCGCACAGCAACCCCGGGCGCGACTTTGTCGTGGTCGAAAAAAACGGAATGAAACTTGGCGTGTTCAGCCTGCTGGGGCAGACTCTGATGAAAATAAAGTCGGACTGCCCGTTTGCGGCGGCGTCGCGCATGT
The DNA here is from genome assembly GCA_021641325.1 of Opitutales bacterium. GTDB lineage: Bacteria > Verrucomicrobiota > Verrucomicrobiia > Opitutales > Intestinicryptomonadaceae > Merdousia. The sequence continues at coordinate 1,750 of JAJXPD010000025.1, read as the reverse complement.
ACGATAAAGTCGCGCCGCTTTGCGACGCCGTGTTCCTCGACTTCCACGCGGAAACGACCTCCGAAAAGGTCTCCATGGCGTGGCATCTCGACGGCAGGGCGCAGGCGGTCGTGGGAACGCACACGCACATTCCCACAAACGACGCTCGCATTTTCCCCAAGGGGCTTGCGTTCCTGTCGGACGCCGGCATGACCGGCCCGTGGCACTCGTGCCTCGGCCGCAAGTGGGAGCCGATTCTCCAAAAGTTCATCGACGGACGCCCGCGCCCGTTCGTAATGGCAGAGGGCGACGACAGAATCTGCGCGGTAATCATCGACATCGATACCGAAAAGAAACGCGCGGTGTTCGTCGAGCCGTTCATCTACCCGCCCTTCCCGAACTCCGCCGAACTTTGGCAAAAAGCAAAAGAGGCCGAAGCCGCGGAACGCGCCGCGAAAGAGGCTGCAAAGGCGGCGGCGGAAGCCCCGGCGAACGACGCCGAACAAAAATAGCGCAAGCGCAAAAAGCAAAAATCCGCGCTCCAAAACAGAACCGCCCGATTGGAACGGAAAATCCGGAGGGCGGATTTTTTTGCGCCCGCGCGTTTTTTAGAAAAGCCAGACCGAAAAACCGCATGCGAAAAAAATCGGCGCGTACCGATTTTGAGCGGCGCGCGCCGATTTGTTTACGCGGATTTATTTCAATAAAACTTTCGCGGAAATCGGATAGTGGTCCGACGGCACAAGTCCGTCAACATGGTCGGTGTATGTGCCGAAATTCAGGACGTCCACGTCGTTGGAAACGTAGATGAAATCTATCGGCATATCGCCCGCCGAAATGTTTTTGTAGTTGTTGAACGTGGAGCGCGTTGTGCCGTAGGGCTTGGAAAGGGAATTTTCGCGGGCGTCCTTTGCGATTGCGCTACCGCGCATGACAAGCGACGCGGGCTGGTTGCGCGTTTCGTTGAAGTCGCCCGAAACGAAGAACGTGCCTTTGCCCGCAATTTCGCGGATTTTTTTCACGAGCAGTTCGGCGGACGGCTTGTGCCATTCGGCGTATTTTTCCACGCAAAGGTGTATGTTGAAAAAGTTGAACTCTCGCCCAGACTCCATGTGGCGGAATTTAGCCCAAACGCAGGAGCGTATGGAATCGAACTGCTTGCCGAAGCCGCGTTCCGCCTTGTCGGGCGTTTCGGAAAAATAGAACTTGCCCGAATCAAGAAGCTCGAACTTGTCGCGCCGATAGAAAATTGGGTTGTTCATGTTGCGCAGCATATTGTCGATATTTTTCGCCGCGGATTTTACGGAAACTTCGGCGAGGGTCAGGTTGCGGACAATCTGCCCCGCGACGGCGTATTTGTCGGACTGCGCGGCAAGATAGTCAATCTGAAAGCCCATCGGCTCCTGCATTCCGACGATGTCGAAACCGTGGAATTCCACAAGAGGCATTATGAGATTTTTGCGGGCGTTCCACCTAACGACGTCGGAGGGGTCTTTGCAAAAACCGACGTTAAAACTCGCCACGGTGAACTCGGCGGGCTTCGGAGCTTCGACGCTTCCGCAGCCGAAAAGCAGCAGAAACAGCGGGGAAATTAAACACAAAACTTTCATCGCAAACGATATTCCAACACAAGATAAACAAGTCAAACAAAATACCCAACAAGAAATCGGCGCGGATTTTTCATTTTGCGCTTGCAAAAATCGGCGTTTGGACAAATCATCGCGCCATTCGCAAATGCGCGAAACGAATTTAAAACAATACAAAATATATT